>NZ_JASJOJ010000009.1:0-109834 GCF_038519165.1 Photobacterium sp. SP02 | reverse complement strand
TTCTTTGGTGTGGTCCGGGTCGGTTGTAGGCGCTCCCGGCGCCGACAACCTAAAAATTCGTCCTGAATTTTTCCCTGAGGGAGTGGGTTTCTTGGGTTTTGGAGTTGGTGTTTGGTAAACGGGTGTGATGGTATGTCGCGCTTGAGTCTGGTGGTTCACTTGGCATTGTCTAATGCGCGCCAGGTACTCTTTGTTGGTGCAAAGAGTACCCAGAAAGCCCCTTTTTGTTCTTTGGCGTGGTCCGGGTCGGTTGTAGGCGCTCCCGGCGCCGACAACCTAAAAATTCGTCCTGAATTTTTCCCTGTGGGAGTGGGTTTCTTGGGTTTTGGGGTTGTTGCAGCGTAAACGGGGGTGATGGTATGTCGCGCTTGAGTCTGGTGGTTCACTTGGGCATCTGAGTTTGCGCGCCAGGTACTCTTTGTTGGGGCAAAGAGTACCCAGAAAGCCCCTTTTTGTTCTTTGGTGTGGTCCGGGCCGGTTGTAGGCGCTCCCGGCGCCGACAACCTAAAAATTCGTCCTGAATTTTTTCCCCGTGGGAGTGGGTTTCTTGGGCTGTATACTCGTTTTTGGACATTTTTGAGTTAAAGCCTTAACTCTAACACGTCAGTTTCAGATTAAAATTTCTATGAGTTAACGCTGCGCTCAGCGGCAAAATTGGAGCGTAGCGAATATTTTTTCCGAGTGCAGCAACTTGTTAAGCCAAATTCTTTGAAGCCAACAAGATAAAACAGAATAACCGATGGAAGATATAGTCTACCTGAGAACTCGTTTGAATCTCGATCTGACCAACCTCACTATGACGAATGTGAAACTTATTTCCTATCTCGGTCAATTTTTTAGCTTCTTCGTTTAATAACTCTCTAAAGTTTTCCTCGGATGCACATTTTTCTAGAAGAAGTGTTGCTGATACCTTTTTGTTTACTGGATTTAGTACCGTTTTAATTCTTTCCCATGCATCCCAAAGGCGCTCCAAACTCTCTCGTCGAATAGCTTCGTCTGGATGTAGGAACTTATCACGAGATTCTTCAAGCATTCGATTCAACGTGGAATCTGGAGTATTAAATATAGCACCATTAAGCGACTCAGATAAAATTTCAGGGGCTAATCTGATGATATTGCCATTGGCCTTCAATTCATATGAAATTCCATTTCGTGAAAATATACGATTAACTCTATTTCTGAACTCCGTTTTACCCTCATCACAATCAAAGCTTAGATGGTAGTGATTAAAATAGCTGTGATGAGATCCTTGAATAGGTTTTGACACATACTCATAACAAAATTGGACAAGGTCTAATACCGAAAGATAATTAGGTGCATACTTATTCTTCTCTGCTATCCAACTGTCGTCATCTGACTTTTCGGTAACGAAAGGATACTCAATGTCTGGGACTTCGGCACATAAAGCCAATTTGAACGATTGTTCATTTGTAGCATATACCCCTTGGCCGTCAGGACATTCTTCTGGAAAATATTTACCGAATGCCCCCGAAGCAACTAACCCATTTATTAGTGCAACAATTCCTCCCCATACACTGGGAGAAATAGCTTCGACATTTCTGGGCTGAGAACCGTTTATTTTTTCGCTGTAATATTCCATACACCCTCTTGACTGCCTAACGCCGCCAGCAGCGGCGCGTTTACGCGTCCGACTGTCTGGCGGCGTTAGCGCTTTCTTTTTTATACTTTTCTGCTAGACGGACCAAATTAAACGAGGAATACCTTTCTTTGGTTTTCACTGGGTATGTCGAGTAAACATAATCAACGAACTCATTGAAATACATCGATTTAGTCTTCAGTATTACTGCGGTTAAAATTTCTTTTTCTCGTTCTTTTAAATCCAGATCTTCTATATCACCTTTATATGAAATTACATATTTTGACGTACCATACATTGTGTTTTGGTGTTCAATTTTAAATCCAAGAGCACTATGTGCTGCTTCAACAACATCATCTACATATGGACCATAATGATTAAAGACCCACTCAATTTTTGTTAGTTGTTTTCCATCAATTAATGCAGAAAACCAATCCGCCAAATAAACCATTTTAGTCAATCTAGCTTTCGTAATTTCAGACTTATGAGGATATTCTAAACACAGGAAAGCTATGATTCGTTGCAACTTTTTCATCTTTCAGTCTCCATCATTTGAAGAATATCATCTTCGACAGATATGCTTTTACCCTCTCGCTTAATATTTACTTCTTTATCAAACAGAAGGCTATCTCGAACAAACTTTGAAAGTTGACCTTGATGATCTCTGCAGTATTCTGTAACTTTTCTTTCAAAGTTATTCTCAAAAAAATTAATTTCTGTGCCTTCAAGGACAATAACACCAATATGAATATCAGCATCAATAATTGCTTTTGCATAATACCTACAACTTTTCATTGTTAACGTATCAATTTTTTCTTTTTTGTATTCATAATGCTCGTCAAGATATTTTACATACTCTTCATATGAATTTGAATGTGGACACCCGCTTTCAATATGGCTTTCATGTTCCCAAGCCTTACTTATAACTCCTTGGTTTAACGGGAATTTTTGACGGTGTACCTTTGCGTAAGTTGGGTTCTTAGAATACCTTTCGAGAAGATAAAATTCTTCATCATGCTCATAGTAGATAGTAACTCTAGAGTTACTATCTAATTCTAGAAACTTCGCCATCCCTTTCAGCCAAGTTTGAACAAGCTCACCATGCAAGCCAATTATTTTAGACATGCTCTCTTGCAATTCTTCCTGTGCTGAATTTAACGCACTTTTAGTGCCACCCAATTCTTCATTTTCTTTGCTTAGTTCAAGCATTTTCTTATTTTGTCTATCTTGATCTTTGTATGTTCCTGTCGCACCGAGAAGAAACAGTACAACACCAGATAATAATGCAGAGTTAGGGTTCCAGATAATTAACCAGAGAGACGACCAAATGCCCATCGTGGATTGCCAATTGGTAGAAAAAGTGTAACTACCAGCATATGCTCCTCCTACTGTTAACAATACTGTACCTATGGCCGCACACAAGATGAACAGCCCTTTACCTATTCCATCGCCAAGGTCTTTAAAAAAATCTGAATTTCCACTAAAACCAAATTTTTTGAACAAAACCAACCCCCTTTACATGTTCAAACACACAGTATCATAGCTCATATGTACAAGCCACGCCTACGAGCGCTAACGCCCGGCTTTGGGGGGGACTCGGAGCCGCGCGGCAGCGAAAAGGCCGTCCCAGCCCCGAAGGGGCGACAACAGCCGAATGTTATGTGGTTACACTGTTATATTTAAATCGAACATGCACAACACCGTCTTTCTCGTACTTCGAAACTTGAGCCAAAAGGCTGGCCGAAGCTTCTGGCTCTTGATTGTTTGCTAGAAATTTCGCCAGCGACTTCTTGCCAATGATCGCCTCCCAACTGTGACTCCGACCTGCTACCGATGCCAGATAACGCTTTCCCGCCAGATGCTTGAATATGTCGCTCAGTTTGGCATCCAAAGGAAGCTTGAAGCTGTATGAATGCGGTGCATCAACGTCATCGCCCATACACACACTGTCCCTTTCCACTTTAATCAGATAACCATCCATACCTTAATCCACATAACATTTTATTAGTGCGCATGCGCGTTTACCACGTTAGGCCAGTGAAAACGAGCACAGTTAACTATCTGTATGTAAAGAACTTATCAACTTTCTATCCAATACACCATCTGGAAACACGCGCATGCGCGTTTTCCAAATCTATTAATTAATTTGGTATAAGTGTATCTAACTGATTTTAAGTGGTTTTGATAATTTCAGATTGAAAAAGTTCGCAAACTAATGAGTTTAAAAACACAAAAATCTACTTAAATTAGAATATGACTGTATACCCATCCAGTTCCGCTCATTCATGAAGAGGCGCTAAAAACAGGGTTAATCAATAAGAACTGTTAGGGCAAGAATTTCGTCAATTTTCGATTCACTAAACGAGTGCTAGCATGCTTCGGGGCAATAACGAGTTACGATCCAAACTATTTCCTCTGCTTTAGGGAAAAATTCAGGACGAATTTTTAGGTTGTCGGCGCTGGGAGCGCCTACAACCGGCCCGGACTACACCAAAGAACCCAAAGGCATTTCTGGGTACTCTTTTTGCCACAAAAGAGTACCTGGCGCGCATCAGAAAATGCTGAGGCAGGCACAAAAGTGAAAGCGCGACATGCAAATTCACTCACGTTAAGACTAGCAACAACCCCTCCCATCGCACAAAAAACCACCACTCAGACAATTAACTCCTTAAAACCAAGCTAAGTCACTAAAAAGTAACTAATTGCTGGCTACACTGAAATGACTATCAGTGGAGAGATAAGGGGAAGGGTATGACAATGAAATCATTACAAGCAGATACCCTGTACCGCACCTGCACCTTAAACGGGCTGGATGCCGAGTTTTCATCAACCAAACATTTAGCACCCCTGAACGAAATTGTGGGGCAGGAGCGTGCTCAGCAAGCGGTTGAGTTCGCGATGTCGATTAAAGAAAAGGGGTACAACATATATGCCATAGGCCGGAACGGGCTGGGTAAACGGACTATGGTACTGCGTTATCTGAACCGCCATGATCCGAACGGGGATGCCACGCCACTGTATGACTGGTGTTATGTCGCCAATTTTGAAGATACACGTACCCCTATAGTGCTGAAATTAAAACCGGGTATGGGTATTCCATTTAAAAAAGACATTGAAAAGCTGATGCAGCGCCTGGTTAAGGCGTTGCCGCTGGCGTTCGATAACGAAATGTATTATTCGCGCTCGGAACAGCTGAAAAATCAGTTGGCGGAGAAACAGCAAACGGCCCTGGGCAATTTAACCGAACAAGCGAAAGAGCAAAAAGTGAGTCTGACCCTGACGACTCAGGGCGATTATCAGTTAGTGGCGATGAATGGTGAAGAGCCGCACACCGAAGAAAGTTTTGTTGAGCTGCCTGAAAAAGAGCAGGAAAAATTCGAAACGATTATCACGGCGCTGGAAGTGAAACTGCGCGGCATTGCACGCCAGCTCACGGACTGGGAAGAAGAGTTTTCCGATAAGATCCAGAAGCTCAATGAAGAAGTGGCGCTGGAAGTCGTCTCGCATTTTGTCAAACCGCTCAAAAAGCAGTACCGCGGTCATAGTGAGATCAAAGACTATCTCACGGCGATGCAAAAAGACATTCTGGAAAACCTCGATATCTTTTTAGAAGAAAGTGAAGATCAGGTCGCGCTGTCTTATGCCGCCTTGGATAAGAAAATGCCGCGTCGCTATCAGGTTAATGTGCTGGTCAGCCAGGAGAGTGAGCACTTTCCGATTGTGGTGGAAGAGAGTCCTAACTATCACGCCATCTTTGGCTACATAGAGAACGCGACTTACAAAGGCACGGTGTTTACCGATTTCTCGCTGATTCGCTCCGGCAGTCTGCACCGTGCCAATGGCGGCGTGTTGCTGATGGATGCGGTGAAAGTGCTGGAGCGGCCCTATGTGTGGGACGGCCTGAAACGGGCATTGCGTTCACGCAAGCTGAACCTGAGTTCGCTGGAGCGGGAAGTCACGCTGTCGGGGACGATCTCGCTGGAGCCTGAACCCATTCCGCTGGATGTGAAAATCATCCTGTTTGGTGATTATCAGACCTATCAGTTGCTGGTCCATTATGATCCCGACTTCAGTGAGTTGTTCCGGGTGACCGCGGATTTTGAAGATGAAATGGAACGCACCGATGAGTCTGAGCTGCAGTATGCGCGTTTTATCTCCAGCATCGTGCACGATAACGGCATGCTGCATTGCGACCGCAAAGCCATTGCCCGCATCATTGAGTACAGCTCCCGCCAGGCCGAAGATCAGAACAAACTGTCGCTGCATTCGGCGGATATCGCCAATCTGCTGCGCGAGACCAATTACACCGCCAGAGCCGCCAATGCCAATATGATCCGTGTCGCCCATGTTGAACAGGCATTGCTGCGACAGGAAAAACGGGTCAGCCGCCTGCAGGATCAGATGCTGCATACCTTCAGAAACGGCACCACCCTGATAGATACCCAGGGTGATGTTATCGGCCAGATCAATGGTCTGTCCGTGGTGTCGACCTCGGATCACCGTTTCGGTTTACCGAACCGGATCACCGCGACCACTTCGTGGGGGGAAGGCGAGGTGATGGACATTGAGCGCAGCGTGAAGCTGGGCGGGCGAATTCACTCAAAAGGCGTGATGATACTGACCGCTTACCTGTCGTCACTGTTCGGCAAGAGTGCACGCATTCCGCTGACCACCCATCTGACGTTTGAGCAATCTTACGGTGGCGTGGATGGCGACAGTGCGTCGATGGCCGAGCTGTGCGCCATTATTTCGGCCTTTTCCGGCTGCCCGATCAACCAGTCTATTGCGATTACCGGCTCGATGAATCAGTTTGGTCAGGCACAACCGATTGGTGGCGTGAACGAGAAAATCGAAGGCTACTTTGACGTCTGTACCATCAAGGGACGGCATAATAACCAGGGGGTGATTATCCCGCAGTCGAATGCCCATAACCTGATGTTACGCAAAGACATTCTCACTGCTGTTGAAAAAGGTGATTTCCACATCTGGGCGATTTCCCATGTCAGTGAGGCGATCAGCTTGCTCACCGGCAAAGACGCGGGTGACTGGCAGGACGGTAATTACCCGCCGGAGTCGGTTCTGGGGATTGCGCAAAACAAGCTCAATGCAATGCGAAAGTAAGATGTGCAAGTAATCTGTATTTGTTTGACAAGAAAAGAGAATGCCATCCCGCCGGATGGCATTTTTTTCAGCGGCCGGCTAAACCGGTTCGCGCTGCCGGGCGACGGAGAGAAAGGTCGCCATGGCCTGAACATCAAGAAAGCCGTCTGTCTTCTTGTGGCTGCGCAAAAACTGATAGCCCGCCAGCACTTTGATTAACTCTTCTGCGCGAACCCCCTCAAATGGCAGCCCTGTGACATGCTCCCAGGCTGCCGCCAACGCTTCTTTGTCGACCACTTCTGCCTGTCGGTACAGGTAACCACAGCCGGTGGCTAACCACTCCAGTGAGCAATTGGCTTTTACTGCAATTTGATTGGCTTTTTGCAGGCTGGGTTCGCTGCCGTTGAGGTATTTGCGGATCAGGGCTTCATTCAGATCAACCCGGCGGGCGAAGCCGCTGATACTTTCTTCGCCAATCAGGCTGCGCAAGCGTTGAGCAAATGACATAGACTCGTACTCTGGTTCGAAACTTGTGGGTTATATCATTGCCCGAGGGGCCGATCCAGCCTAGGATACGTTCAGCGAATTATTTCGGGCAATGAATAAAGGAGTATTGACCATGGTGGCAAACGTCGAACTGACGCCAAAGGGGCCGCAGTTTTCTGAATTGGTTCAGGGCTACTGGCGTCTGGCGGAGTGGGGCATGACTCCGCAGGAACGTCTGACCTTCCTGAAACAGCACATTGAATTGGGCATTACTACCGTTGACCACGCCGACATTTATGGCGGTTACAGCTGCGAACAATTATTTGGTGAAGCGCTGGCGCTGGATCCCAGTGTGCGAGAGCAGATTCAGATCATTTCTAAATGCGATATCAAGCTGTGCGGCAGCCAGTATCCCGAGCAGAGAATCAACCATTACAACACAGGTAAAGCGCACATTACTGAGTCGGTGAACAATTCACTGCAACGTCTGGGCGTTGAGCAGCTGGATGTGCTGTTGATTCACCGCCCGGATGTGCTGATGGATGCTGACGAAGTCGCAGAAGCCTTTGCAGCGCTGAAACAGCAGGGCAAAGTGGCCCATTTTGGGGTGTCTAATTTCTCTCCGGCACAGTTTGATCTGCTGCAGTCACGTCTGGATGCGCCTCTGGTGACCAATCAGGTGGAAATCAATCCGCTTAATTTTGAGGTTTGCCATGACGGCACGCTGGATCAACTGCAGATGAAACGCACCCGGCCGATGGCATGGTCCTGCATGGCCGGCGGTGAGATCTTTAATGGTCAGTCAGAGCAGGTGATCCGCGTTCGCAGCGAACTGGAGGCGATCCGCCAGGAAATCGGTGCCAGCTCGATTGATCAGGTGATCTACGCCTGGGTACGCCGTCTGCCGTCTAAGCCATTACCGATTATCGGTTCCGGTAAAATTGAGCGGGTTGAAGATGCTATCGCCGCGCTGGCATTTGAACTGAGCCGCGAGCAATGGTTCCGCGTATGGGTCGCGTCAAAAGGTCACGGTGTGCCGTAAGCCGTTTTTCTTCTGCCATAACGACACAACCCCGCATCTGGCGGGGTTGTGGTTTTTATCACGCTAAAGGATTAGTCGCTTATTTTTTCTTCTCAGTGGTTTCTTTCAGGATTTCTTTGATGCGCTTGTTCGAAACTCGTTTAGCCATAAATCGCTCCTTGTAAAAAGACTACTCATACTGAAAAAACGGTCGATGCCACTTGCTTGAGTGATCCTGCTGTCTTTGATGGTGACACTGTCACTTTGTGGGGTGCAGAATGTCACTCCGTTGCATCTGACCTCAGTACACTATAACGCCTGACAGACTGAAAAAAGGGATCTGGCTCAACCTCTCGGGATTTGATGTTCGGAAAATGCGAGCCGTACACCTTAGTATCACGGGTATAACGGATTGTTTTTGATTGAGTTGTGAGCCATGAAAGAGATTGAGATTCAAGGAATGACCCCTGCCCATTTACCGCAGGTGGCTGAGTTGTCGGTAGCCACAGAGCAGGTGAAATTTGTTGGCACTATGGAAGAGATTCTGGTCAACATCGACGATACCGTGCATCCGCACGTGATCATGGATAGCGACACGGTTGTCGGTTTCTTTCTGATCGATACGCAGTACGGGCACAGCTTTGACTTCGCCGATTCAGAGGCGCTCGGTTTGCGTGCTTTTTTTATCGATCAACGTCATCAAGGCAAAGGTTACGCCAAGCGTGCGGTTCTGGCCCTGAGAGCGTTTCTGGAATCCGCGTATCCCGACTTTGCTCAGATCTATCTGACAGTGAACTGTAAAAATCCCGCCGCCAGACATTGTTATCAGCAGGGTGGGTTTGCCGATACCCATGAGCTCTATCTCGGCGGAGCCGCTGGCCCGCAGCATATTATGAGAATGGCGTTATAACACCCACAGCGCAGACTGGCTGAGCCAAACGGGTTATGTCACAGTGTCAGTGCTGATTTCAAACTATATTTTAATCACATCAGCTATCTGCCAGAGGGATGCGCATGGACAGCAAGCACTACAAAATCAGAACCATGAAACCGGACGAAGTCAGCATTGCTGTCGAATGGGCCGCGCAGGAAGGCTGGAATCCCGGCCTGCACGATGCCGACAGTTACTATTACGCCGACAAAACCGGTTTTCTGGTCGGTCTATTGGATGATGAACCGATTGCGACCATTTCAGCTATCCGCTACGACGCGTCTTTCGGCTTTATTGGCTTTTATATCGTTAAGCCCGAATACCGCGGCCAGGGCTATGGCATGCAGATATGGAATGCGGCACTGGAGCACCTCGAAGACTGCAATATCGGCCTGGATGGGGTGGTAGAGCAGCAGGACAACTATAAGAAATCCGGCTTTCAACTGGCCTACAGCAACCTGCGTTATGAAGGGGTCAGCGGCGGCGAATCACCCGATGACCATGCCATTGTGTCGCTGAAAGCCCTGCCGTTTGAAACCGTCGCCGCCTACGATCAGCTTTTCTTCCCCGCCCACAGGCCAGTGTTTTTTAAGCACTGGATCACCCAGCCAGACAGCCATGCTTTGGGCATTCTGGAAAATGGCATGCTGTCAGGTATAGGCGTGATCCGCCAGTGTCGCAACGGCTATAAAATCGGCCCGCTGTACGCCGAGAATGCCGATCTGGCCGAGCGTTTATTCGTCGCCCTGAAATCAGCGGTGGAACCCTCACAACCGCTTTTTCTTGATGTTCCGGAAGTCAACCAGGCCGCCATCGCGCTGGCGGAAAAATACGAGATGACGGTGACGTTTGGCACCGCGCGTATGTATACCCAGGAACAACCGGCATTACCGCTGGAGCGGGTATTTGGTGTGACCTCGTTTGAGATTGGGTGAGGTGGGTCAGGCTTGTGTGAGGCGGGTAAATAGGTTTGATGGTTTGTCGCGCTTTTAATCCGGAGTATCTCTCAGCATTTTCTTATGCGCGCCAGGTACTCTTTTGGGGCAAAAAGAGTACCCAGAAATGCCTTGTTGTTCTCTGGTGTGGTCCGGGTCGGTTGCAGGCGCTCCCGGCGCCGACAACCTAAAAATTCGTCCTGAATTTTTTCCCTGGGTTGTAACACCAATATACATTCTCAACCCGTCAGTCCCGCGACAGGCGGGAATCCATACAGCGAGTACGATTCTTAAGGCTGGGTGAGTATGTCGCGCTTGGGTTCTGTGTTTCACTCAGCATTTTCTCATGCGCGCCAGGTACTCTTTTGGGGCAAAAATGTGTGGTCTGCCTTAATGTATTCGGAGCCTCTCATGGGATCTCTCGCATTCCAGCTCCACGATGATATTTGCGCCAGATAATCCTTAAGAGAGTTAATGCATCAAAGTGCTTTTTTGCCGTCAGGTTGATATATCGAATCAGGCAACAAAGCCTATGAAATAAGGATTAAGTGGCATAAAAATATAGAATGCCGCCAAACAGGGAGTAACGGTACGTTTGAGTGAAGAAGAACGCTGATTCATCCATCGACTGTTTGCCGCAGATCAAACAGCGTCCTCCTATGCTTAGTTTATTTATTCGCAAAGTAATCAAGCATTTTTTTGAAGACCATTACAGGCTTTCGCTTTGACGATCAGACTTGCCAATTGTGCAAACCCAAAGCCGCCATTCTCTTGAGTCAGAAAGCTGGGTTGGTGGTTCAGTTTTGTCAGTAAAGGGCGAATGTTGTTCACGGCAAAGGTCAATGGCAGCCACCCAAACATGCCTTCATCATTCAATGAGTCTCCTACATAAGTGACGCGATCTAAGTTAGGCAAATCGCCCTCATTGAACTGTCTAATGTAGGCCTCACCACTTGTGCGTTTGCTGTGATTCCCTACCCACGCATTGATATGAATCGAGCTCAGTGTTGCGTTGACGGGCTTAGACTCTATATTCAAATTCACAATGCGGTTTAGGATTTCCATCGTTGCAGAAGGCGCGACTGGGGTTCTATTTTGCGCGATGTTTACTGCCACATCACAGTAGCGGAAGGTTTGATCTTGGCTGAACTCGACATCGGGATAATCAGCCAAAATACCCGCAATGCTTTCTTGCAAGGCGCGTTGCTCGTTTATCATTGTTTGTGCTGGACGAGAGAAAGTCGTGTTGAATCCAGTTGTGTCTTTTCTCATCCAGAACGCGCCATTTTCGCCAATTACGCCATGCAGAGGCCACATCTTTGCCATTTGATCGCACCATCCAGCGCATGCGCCTGTTACAGCAACCACTTTTACGCCTGCACGTTCTAGTTCTGCTAATGCGATGAGTGCTTCTGGTGGCAGTCTGCCTTGCCAAGTCAAAGTATCATCTACGTCGGTCAGCAACCATTCTATTTCTTTCAGGCGCTCTGGATTGAGCTCTGATAATGGGTCAGGCATTCCCCACTCCTTGTTTGTTTTCTCTAGGATTGATTGCTTGGTTCTCGTCGCTGACGTCTTGCAGTGACACAATTGGAGCGAGTTCACACTCAATGCGCTTCTCGGTGTTGGCATCAAACAGATGAACATGTTTTGGTTTGATATCCAGACCAAGCTTATCGCCAATTTGAATCGGCGTATGTCCCTCAACACGAACAACCAGCTTTTGTGAATTGTCACCTTCTGTACGGCAGTAAAGCAATAAGTCAGCGCCGAGCGATTCAATCAATTCGACTTCTGCTTGCAACCATGGGTTATCTTGACTGATTTGTAAATGTTCCGGGCGAAGCCCCAGCTTTACTTCACCCAGAACCAGGTTCGCCATGGATGCAGGAAGCAGTGCGTCACCAATAGTAATGCCGCCGACGGTAACAGTGCCGTCCAAGATATTCATTGATGGTGAACCAATAAATGTCGCGACGAACAGAGACGCTGGGTTGTCGTAAATCTCTAGCGGCGTACCGACTTGTTCGACATTGCCTTTATTCAATACGACAAGCTTGTCCGCCAGCGTCATCGCTTCGACTTGATCATGAGTAACGTAAACCGATGTAGTACCAAGGCGGCGCTGAAGCTTCTTAATTTCCAAGCGCATTTGAACGCGCAGTTTGGCGTCTAGGTTAGACAGTGGTTCGTCAAATAGAAACACCTTCGGTTCGCGCACAATCGCGCGACCCATTGCCACACGCTGACGCTGTCCGCCAGAAAGCTGCCCCGGTTTACGGTCGAGTAAGAGGTCTAACTCCAGCATTTTCGCCGCTTCGTGAACCAAACGTTCGATTTCCGCTTTAGGTGTTTTGCGGTTGCGCAGACCATAAGCCATGTTGTTGTATACCGTCATATGTGGGTACAGAGCGTAGTTCTGGAACACCATGGCAATGTCACGCTCGCCAGGTTCCAGATCGTTGACGGTTGTGGTGTCGATCTTAAGCTCTCCTGAGCTGATTTCTTCCAGGCCGGCAATCATGCGAAGTAGTGTGGATTTACCACAACCACTAGGGCCAACCAGCACGACCATTTCACCGTCGCAGATATTGAGATTAAGTTTTTGGATCGCCTGATAGCCGTTCGGATAACATTTAGCGATATTAGAAAGAGTTAAAGTCGACATTTATTTCTCCGAATCTACCAGACCTTTGACAAAGGCTTTTTGCATTGCAATGACCACAATCACAGGTGGCAACATGGCGATAATGGTGGTGGCCATAATTTTGTTCCATTCGATGACACCATCAACGACCCCGAGCATCTGTTTAATGCCCATTACGATGGTGTAGTACTGCACATCCGTAGTGATCAGCAGCGGCCACAAGTATTGGTTCCAACCGTAAATGAAGGTGATGACGAACAGTGCGGCGATATTGGTGCGCGACAATGGCAACAAGATATCGAAGAAGAACTTGATTGGTCCTGCGCCATCGATTCGTGCCGCTTCCACCAATTCATTCGGCACAGTTAAGAAGAACTGACGGAACAAGAAAGTAGCAGTCGCACTGGCAATCAGCGGTATGGTTAAGCCGTAAAACGAGTTCAACATGTTGAGATTGGTGATGACCTCAAATGTCGGCATGATGCGCACTTCAACAGGCAACATTAGCGTGAAGAAGATCATCCAGAATGCCAGCATTCGTCCCCGAAAGCGGAAGAACACCACCGCATAGGCTGATAGGATGGAAATACTTAGCTTACCGATGGTAATGCACATGGCCATGATGAAGGAGTTCAGCAGCATGCTGCCAATCGGTAAGGTATTGTTATTGTATTGGGTGTCGTTACTCAGCAAGTCAGTGAATACGCTAAAGCCCAAATCACCAAACCACAGCGGGGTGCCCGTAGCGAATGCGCTGTTCTCGTGCGTGGTTGCTACGATCGCAATCCAAACCGGAAGCGCAATCGAAACGATGCCAAGCATCAGAATGACATGGCAAAACAGATTAAAAAACGGTCTTCTTTCTACCATCAGTACGCCACCTTCTTCTCAACATACTTAAATTGAATCACGGTCAGGGAAGCCACCAAAATCATCAGGATGACGGACTGCGCTGCTGATGAGCCTAAATCCAGCCCGATAAAGCCATCGTTATAGACTTTGTAAACCAAGGTCGAAGTGCTGTTGCTCGGACCGCCTTGCGTCATTGCGTGGATGATGGCGAAGGTATCGAAGAAGGCGTAAACAAAGTTCACCACCAACAGGAAGAAACTGGTTGGTGAAATCAACGGGAAGCTAATGGTGATAAAGCGCTTGATTGGACCGCTGCCATCAATCGCTGCCGCTTCGTGCAGAGACTTTGGCACCGATTGAAGCGCCGCCAGGAAAAACAGGAAGTTGTAGCTGATTTGCTTCCAAGTCGAGGTGATGATGACCATCCACATTGCATGTGTGCCATTGAGCGTCGGGTTCCAGTTAATGCCAAACAGATTCAACAGTTCAGTCATAACACCGATGGTTGGGTCGAAGAGGAATAACCATAATGAGCCGGCAACAACAGGTGCCACCGCATAAGGCCAAATCAAGAAAGTGCGATACATGGTCGCGCCACGGATAATTTGCTCTGCAAAAGCGGAAAGGATAAGAGCACTGACCAACGCGAGCACCGCCACGCTGATGCTGAATTGCAGCGTGGTCATTAACGAATCTAGGTAAAGTGGATCATGGAAGAGTTTTTCAAAGTTCTCCAAACCCACAAACTCACGGTTCATGCCGAAAGCATCTTCAAGCTGTGAAGACTGGAAAATGGCTTGTCCTGCCGGCCAGATGAAGAACACCAGGGTGATCAGCAACTGAGGCGCAATCAGAGCAACCGGAAGCCATTTGTGTTTAAAAACAACAGGTGAGGACATACAAATACCAAAGTAAAACAGGCAAGGTGTGACAACAAATTCCCCACCCAAAGAGGGCGAGGAAAATGCGTAGCTGAGTACTTCTTACTTGAGTCATACTCAGCGCATCAATGTTCGTTATTTCTGTGTGCGCTCAAAGCGACGTAGTTGCTCGTCACCACGACGAACAGCGTTGTTGAGTGCAACTTGTGCCGTCGCTTTACCTGCCCATACTGCTTCCAGTTCTTCGTTGATAATGTCGCGCGTTTGCAGGAAGTTACCAAAGCGAATGCCTTTCGAGTTTTCCGTTGGCTCTGTCGACGTCATTTGCAGCACGGCAGTGTCGGTGCCAGGGTTCTTCGCGTAGAATCCTTGCTCTTTGGTTAGCTCATAAGCCGCTTTTGTGATTGGCAGGTAACCGGTGAACTGGTGCCAATCTGCTTGTACTTTTGCGCTAGAAAGGTAAGAGAAGAACTTCGCCACGCCCTTGTACTCTTCGCTTGAGTGACCGCGAAGTACCCAAAGTGAAGCGCCACCAATGATGGTGTTTTGTGGTTTAGCAACCAATTCAGAATCATAAGGTAGCTGGGCGACACCGATATCAACGCCTTTCATGTTCTCTTTGATGCCAGCCAGACCTGCTGAAGAGCCCATGGTCATTGCACATTCTTGCGTGTAGAAAAGCGGCATGCCATCAGATTGGCGGCCACCGTACTTGAAGATGCCTTCTTTCGACCACTTGCCCATTTGGTCAATGTGGCGAACGAAGGCGGAATCATTAAACTTAAACTCAGTGTCTAAGCCAGCAAAGCCGTTGTTGTTATTAGCAACAGGGACATTGTTACGCGCACCAAAGTTCTCGATTTGAGTCCATGATTGCCATGTTGTGCTGAAGCCACACTTCGCGCCAGATGCCAGTAGTTTGCGAGACACTTCTTCCATCTCTTTCCACGTCTTAGGTGGGTTTGCTACGTTTGCTTTCGTGAACATGTCTTTGTTGTAGTAAAGCACAGGTGTTGAGCTGTTGAATGGCAGTGAAAGCATGTTGCCTTCATTTGTGGTGTAGTAACCCGTAACTGCTGCAAGGTAATCATTTGGGTTGAACGATTCTTTTGTGTCTTTCATCAATTGGTAAACTGGGTAAATCGCTTTATCTGCGCCCATCATGGTGGCGGTGCCCACTTCGAACACTTGTACAATCGCTGGCTGTTCTTTAGCGCGAAATGCCGCGATAGCGCTGGTCATGGTTTCTGCGTAGCTGCCTTTGTAAACTGGCTTGATCTCGTATTCTGATTGGCTTGCGTTAAAGTCAGCGGCAATCTCGTTGACTTTTTTTCCTAGCGCACCGCCCATTGCGTGCCACCACTCAACCTCTGTTTTTGCTTGTGCTGGCGTGCTGATGAATGTCGCTGCAACGACAAGTCCGGAGAGATGTTTAAAAACCATAAAGATTCCTTTTCATTGGATGATATGAACAGGTTGATTCCTTTCGGATGTTCATTTTGATAGTTAACCTGCTTCAATAAATTCAAATGAACATTAAATGAGCTAAGTGACGTTCTGGTTACAGGAAAATGAACTTATTTGAACATCCTTTTCGTTACTAGTTTGTAATCAAGCCGTCATGAAGGGCTGAGACAGTTCATTTGAAAATAAATGAAAAATACGGAATGAAAAAATGAAAACAACGGCACACCGTGGCTTCTCCAGCTTGGCTCCTGAAAACACCTTATCGGCAATGCAATGTGCAATTGAGTTTGGTTGCGAATGGATTGAAATCGACGTTCAGCTCAGCGCAGACAACATCCCTGTGGTGATTCATGACAGAACCGTAAACCGCTGCACGAACGGGCGAGGCAAAGTAAAAGAGCTGACTTGGCACGAGCTGAGATTACTTGATGCGGGCTTATGGTTTGGTGATGACTTTGCTGGCGAACATATTCCTAGTTTGGAAGAGACGCTTGAGCTCACGACAAGAGCAGATGTGAAGCTCAATATCGAATTGAAGATCTATTCTGGCGATGAAATTGATCGACTGTGCGAGAAGGTTGCACAGGTGATTGAGCGCTTGGGTGTTGAAGCGGATGCGATTCTATTCTCGAGCTTTAATACTGAAGCCTTAATGACGATGAGAAACTATCTGCCAGAAGTGAGAAGAGGGCAGTTGTGGCAAGAAATCCCAGACGATTTTGCGATCGTACTACAACACATCAATGCTTACAGTGTGCATTGTGATTATCGCTTCTTAACTGAATCGCAAGCAAAGCAGATCAAACAGTTTGGCTACCAACTGTTTTGTTATACACCGAACTTTCCTCAATTAGTTGAAGCACATTGGCATTGGGGTGTAGATATGATGATTACAGATACGCCGCAGCAATATACTGTCGGGGTGTCTTCAGCCATACGAGAACCCGCTCTGAATGTATAACCTAAACGTCCGCCAGCAAAGCATCATTGAACTCGTTCATCAGCAAGAATATTGCTCGATAGAAGAACTCGCTCAGCGTTTCGAAGTGACGACGCAAACCATTCGACGTGACATCAATGAGCTGTGTCAACTTGGACTGACCCGACGCCATCACGGTGGTGTCGGATTGCCTGCCACCTTAAGCAATCGCAGCTACGCCGCTCGCCAAGTCACCAATCAACACGAAAAGCAGATCATCGCGGATGAAGTGGTCAAAGCCATCCCTAACGGCGCGACTTTGTTTCTTGGTATCGGGACCACCATCGCTTTGATTGCAGAGCGTTTGGCTAATCACAGCGAGCTTCGTGTGGTGACCAATAACTTCGAAGCGGCACACATTCTTTCTCACTTTGAGAACATCGAAACATGGATTCCGGCTGGGCGTATTCGCACTAATGATCGCGATGTGGTGGATGGTTCGGCGGAGCAGTTTTACGGTCAGTTCTCGGCGGATATTGGCATTATCGGGTGCGCAGGTGTAACCGGCATAGCGGAGCATAATTCCGGCACGATCAACCTTGGCAGCACAAAGGTCGATACTCAGCCGTTTGCGATGGAACATGAGTTGCGAGAAGCTAAGGTCAGCCAAGCGATTTTAGCTAACTCAGAAATAAAGTGGCTGGTAGCAACCAAGAGTAAATGGCAGCGAAGAGCTAATACTAAGGTGGCACCACTCAGTTATTTCGATCGCGTTTTCAGTAACTAAGTTCCACCTCGCCATACTCGTCCAAGCCGAGTGCCTGTAACCGTCTCGGCCAACACTAAAGAACAAAAGGGGCTTTCTGGGTACGCTTTGCACCAGCAAAGCGTCACTGGCGTGCATACAAAGGTGCTGAGAGAAGCCCCGAACTCAAGCGCGACTCAGATCTACTATCCAGCCCTCCTGAATAATCACTTTTAATCCCCATCTTCTATGTGGATAATGCATAAATTCTACAGGAGGACATTCATGTTAAAGACGATTATCGGTTTCAGTTTTTTGGCGACAATTACCACTTTTCCCAGTCTGGCTCAGGAACCTCTCAAAGGGTGCGACGCCAAAGCTTATGAGATACAGCAGCAAATCGAATATGCGAAAAGCCATGACAATATTCATCGTGTAACCGGTCTGGAAAAAGCGCTGAAAGAAGTACGGGATCATTGTACGGATGAAGGGTTAATGCGCGACAGACTGGCAAAAGTGAATGAAAAAGAACAGGAAGTTGCCGAGCGTACGCTTGAACTGAAAGAGGCACAGGAATCTGGTCAAGCCGATAAAATTGAAAAAAGAATGAAGAAGCTGAAAGAAGCAGAAGCAGAGCTTTCCGCCGCAAGAAGTGAGCTGAACAAGTAAGCTCAGATCTATCAGAGCCTGCAATGAATACTTGCCTCAAAGATAACTATCTAACAACGAGTTAATAGCCCCTAAAAATCCACTCTCCAGGGGAAAATTCAGGAAGAATTCTCAGGTTGTCGGCGCAGGGAGCGCCTACAACCGTCCCGGCCAACACCAGCGAACCCCAAGGCATTTCTGGTGACTCTTGTGCCAGCAAAGAGTCACTGGCGCGCGTATTGAGATGCCAAATGAACCACCAAATTCAAGCGCGACAAACCAGCAACACCTCAGACATTGCACTCGTTATCTGGATTGCCGCCTGCGCGGCAATGACGGGCTGGGTGTATTTTCTTAGCTAAAGTGATCAACAAACCCAGGGGAAAATTCAGGACGAATTTTCAGGTTGTCGGCGCCGGGAGCGGCTACAACCGTCCCGGCCAACACCAAAGAACACAAAGGGGCTTTCTGGGTACTCTTTGCACCAACAAAGAGTACCTGGCGCGCGTACTGAGATGCCAAATAAACCACCGGACTCAAGCGCGACATACCTCAGATCTCCCAGTCTGTTCAACATGAATTATTGACCACCCTCAACACTCATCAACCACCAACGCCGTGCCATAACTGCTATTAATCCGGGTCTGAGTGTCAGGCGAAACAGACAACTTAGTGCCGGCAGACTGCCTGCCCGAGACCGACTTGGCATGGCACAGGCTGGCGCTGGCCCCCATGCCGAGTTCAACCGTGGCCTGGTTGACGTGCAGAGGCTGGTCGGCGTGTTCGAGTGTGGCCCCCATGGCCAGATCCAGCATCAGAACCTCTGTTTGACCACTGAGCACCAGCTTGCTGCCCATCTGGCCTGTGACTGCGAAACTGTCGCTGGCGATAGCGCAGCCGTCCACGGTCGCATCAATGCCAAATCTGGCGTCAAGGCGCTGAAGGGGTTGTGACGTGTAAATATGCACAATCAGCGGTTCAACGTTCTCTCCATCGTCACCCGAGCGATTGCTGATCTGCAAGCTGCCCTGCTGTTCAGTTACCGTCAGCTTATCCAAGGCGGCAGCCTGACCTGTGGCTTCAAGATAGTTTTTGTCGCTGCAATGCACGTTAACCTCAAGGCCTTTTTCGACAGCCAGCTTATTGAATGCACGGACAGATTCTGTGCGTGTCTGCTCGTCGGCAAAGCTGAAATTTATGATGCCGGTATACAGCGCAATACCAGCCAGGGCAGCAGGAAGAATCACTTTTTTCATGGTCGGTTTCATCGAATCATCACATCCGTTTTGTGGAAAGTGACGTTATCTAATCAATAGTCGTGCCAATATGCATCAAGGCATGCAGTACAGGCTGTATGCGGGTTGGCGCTGATTCGTTTCACAGCACCTCAGCGTATTGATATGAGTGTTAGCTGAAAAAACTAACAGGTGGCAAATTTCGCCACCTGTTTTTTCTCGTTACCGATTGTTTTTGTTATTGCTGGCCACGCTTTACATCATTCGGGACACCGTAAAGCGGGTTTGCTGAATAACACCATGCTCCGGGTTCAACTGCCAGTCCGGATTTTCCATAAAGCCCAGGGCTGAGAAGCTCACGCCATCGCTATCCTGCAACTGCCAGGTCATCACTTTATCGCTGTCGGTAAAGTGGATCACCAGTTGCCCTTTGGCATTCACCACCCAGCTGAATGCTTCAGTCAGGGGCTGATCTGGCTGGTCAGCGTTCGGCACATTATAGGTGCCGTTACCGGAGAGCAGGCCGTCTGCATTGCTGACCGGTACACCGCTGAATGCCATGCTGTGGCCGTTATCCAGCGTCAGCAGGGCGGTGCTCAGCAGGTTGCTGGTAAAGGCCAGCGGTGGCGCCGTCCAGGGCGTGCCGCAGCTTGTGATGGCCTGATCATAGTCAGCCGGTGTCGCGCCGCTGTCGGTCGGGCTTTGCGTGCTGTCATTCCAGCCGGTGTCGAAGTCATCACACTGGGTCAGTAAACGGCCGGGCAGGGCACTTTGCACCAGTGAACCTGAGCCGATCGCACCTTGTTGATCGGTAATTCCCTCCGGCGTATTGTCCTTGACCCATTGCTCATCCACAGTAAAGACTTTCCAGCCGGTTTCACCGTTGGCCTCAGCTTCCGCCAGCAGAGAGAAGGTTTGCGTCCAGCTGGTGGCATTGGGAATATCACGGCCCTGAATGACCAGCAGATTGTTATCGATTTCCCATTGATAGCTCTCGGCTTTTTCGTCCGTCAGGCGATAGCCGAAGCCCTGGTTGTCGCCACTGTTGGTCAGGAAGGTGTAGCGTCTGCCCAGATCTTCACCCGGTTTGCCCCACAGGAAGGACTGGCTGGCCAGACTGCTGGCCGTTACAGTCAGCTCACCTCCGGAGGTGCTTTGTTTGCACGTCTCGACGGCGGTATCAAACTGGGCTCTGGTGGCTGCCACTGTGGGGGCGCCACCGCTCATCACGGAATCACCTGTTGTGCAGGGCGACAGGGTCGCGTTGCTGACAGGGACAGGATCGCCGGACTGACGGTAATCCAGGCTGCGCATCTGCCACAGGGCCTGCGTATCTATGATGTTGTCGCCGTTGCTGGCGTATTGCGAGAAGACGATAAACAGGTTTTGCTCATCGGTTTTGTTCAGCATCGCCCAGACTTCAGCATCGCCATTGCTGTTGAACAGCTTGATCATGCCGGAGGCGAACCCGTCTTTCTCGTTGCTGCCGGTAATACTCCAGGTGTAGTTGCCGGCCGCGACGCCATTGAGGTAACGCACAGCTGTGCCATTGTCTTCAAACTCATAAGCTTCGGTAGAGCCGGATTCTGACTGGCTGCCATAGCTGGTGCCGCTTTCCATCACACGGTTGCGGCGCAGCGCAGTCAGTGCCTTGACATCATTACTGCCCAGTGGCAGGTAGCCGCCACATTGCAGAATAATGTTGTGCATTGTGCTGGCATCCAGCTCGAAGGAGTTGGAAATCATGGCATCGAACCGGCAACTGAGCTTGGTGGGATCTTGCGGATCTTCATCGTACTCATCGCTGACGCCATCGTTATCATTGTCAGGATCGGCATTGTCACCAATACCATCGCCGTCGGTATCGACGGTTTCGTTTTTATCTGTCGGGAAAGCATCTTCGCTGTCTTTCACCCCGTCCCCATCGGTATCGGGATTGAACGGGTCGGTTTTCAGCATCTCTTCCTGCACATCGGTCAGGCCGTCATTATCGTCATCCGGATCAAGGTTATCGCCAAGACCGTCGTAATCGAAATCGGCGTTTTCATTGGGATCATTCGGGAAGGGATCGGCTGCATCAATGACGCCGTCACCGTCACTGTCGGTTTTCAGCGCCGCATCGTCCACCACAATGGGCAGGTTATTGCCGTCGAGCACGACGCGGTTATGGGCATCAAACACTAAGTGATGACGGGTATCCAGCTGCTTTAAGACATCACGCAAGCGGCGGAACTCCGCCATGGGGACGGCGAGCTCTTCTTCACGGCTCACTTCCTGTTTGAGCAATATGCCCAGCTGGACAATGGCCCGTGCTTTAACCGCAATATCGTCCAGGCCATTGGCGATGTAGTCGCCCATCACCTGACTGGCACCGATACCCAGCGACTGCGCGGTGGCAGAAATCGCCGTCGACTCGCCCAGCCCTTCATACATGTACAGGTGCACAATACTGGTGAGCGGGGTGACCGTGGTATAGCCGATAGGTGCAGACATTAAAAACCCTTTGCTGACCGGCGTGCCTGGGTTGTCGAGATCCACGGTTTGTCCGGCAATCGCCAGGACGAAAGCAGCGTACTGCGACGGGTTTTCCAGCCCGTTCAGGGCGATGGATGCCTGGCCCGATGCGTTGGTTGTGCCCTGGCGGTCGCCGGATTCAAAGCGGAAGTTCTGACCCACATCCACCCAGGCCCGTGCACTTTGCAGATACCCGTCAATGGCGGTGATCGTGTAGGAAGGTATGGTTTTTACCGGCGCGACAGGCTGTTTGGCATCACCGCCACAGCCAGCCAGCAGGCTGATACCAATCAGCCCACACGCGCACTCCCATGATTTGTTCATCATGTGCAGCCCCCAAGTCAATCGCACCGCACTCCGCGGTCAAAAATAAGGTGTCGCGACTCTGTATCAGCACAGAATCACTTTTTATTGCTTTCTGACTGTTAGCTTAGTGTTGTCCAGCTAGACCTTCATAAACGCCGGAGAAAATGGGTGTCGCGAGAATAAGAATGGACAGGTTTAGCAATGAGGCAAAACAGCAATCATGGTGTAAGATTATGAAACTTTTGCAGAATCACAGGGAGCGTTCAGAGTATGACAACAAGTTTTTTTGCAGCCGTGCTGGCATTGTGGCTGTGCTGGTTATCCATGCAGGTGATTAAGGCACGCAGGCGGCATCAGATTGGTTACGGCGATGGGGGAGCCGAAGCAAAAGATCTGCAACTGGCCTGCTCTGCGCAGTCAAATGCGGTGAATTACATCCCAATTACCTTGATCTTGCTGTTTCTGCTCGAAGACAACGGCGGTGCTGGCTGGCTGATTGTGATTATCGGCTTGCTTTTCACGGCAGGCCGGCTGATTCATGGCCGTGGCATCTTAGCCGACAGCCTGAAAGGGCGGGTATTGGGTATGCAACTGACACTGTGGCCGATTATCGCGCTGGCGGTTCTGAATCTGCTGTATTTTCTTTTCGGATAAATCAAAGGGGCAGCCAACGTGCGCTGCCCATTTTAGAACAAATACCCCTAAGAACAGATTAAGCGAAATAGAGCACACCCAGTGATGCCGGCCGGCTGGCGCCTGTCACTTCAGGTAAATTGCTCGGCAGGCCATGAATGCGGCGCTGCGCCAGCCAGGCAAAGGCCATGGCTTCCATGTAATCGCTGTCGACGCCATAGTCGCTGGTCGGGGCGACCTGCCAGTCGCTCAGCAGGGCAGACAGGCGCGCCATCAGTACAGGGTTTCGTGTACCGCCACCGCACACCAGTAACTGGGGAGCCGGGCCGGTTGTAAAGCGCCTGACCTCGTTGGCAATGGTCACGGCGGTGAACTCACACAGGGTGCGTTGCACATCTGGCGCACTGACAGCGCTATTGACCAGTTTGGCGTCAAGCCAGGGCAGATTGAACAGCTCCCGGCCGGTACTTTTGGGGGAGGGTTGCGCTAAATAGGGTTCGCTGAGCAAGCGGTTCAGTAAAGCCTCGTCCACTTTGCCCTGACTGGCCAGGTCGCCGTTGCGGTCAAATTTCTGACCGGTGTGCCGTTCGCACCAGGCATCCATCAGCATATTGCCCGGACCGGTATCAAAACCGAGCACCTTTTCATTGGGGCGAATCACGGAAATATTGGCAATCCCGCCTATGTTCAGCACGATCACGCTGGAATCGGTCGACTGGAAAATGGTCTTGTGGAAAGCCGGGACCAGCGGCGCGCCCTGTCCGCCCAGCGCCATGTCTTTGCGACGAAAATCCGCGACGGTATCAATGCCGGTTTTCGCGGCGATGATATTGGCATCGCCAAGTTGCAGGGTGAACGGTGCATCGCCTAAGGGCTGGTGATACACAGTCTGACCATGATTGCCGATAGCGCGGATCTGATCGGCCCGGTAACCGGATTTGTCCAGCAGGGCATTGACGGCATCGGCAAACAAATGGCCCAGCAGATGGTCCAGCTCGCCGATTTCAACCAGCGTGGTCTGCTGGCCGATACAGACATTGAGCAGCCGCTGTTTGAGCGAGTCTGGCATGGGATAGTCATCATGGGCCAGCAATTGAATGCGGTCGCCGTCAAAAGAGACTAACGCCGTGTCTACCCCGTCCATGCTGGTGCCTGACATGACACCGATATACAACTCCTGAGTCATTCCTGTTCTCCCGATCTGTTGTCGATCGCTGTTCAGTGAAATTTTGCTATGGCGCATAGTGTCCCAGACTGCCGGCCAACACGATATCTAAATCGTGCTCTGAACAGTATGGCGTGAGCAGATTGTGAATAGGCTTACAACTCTGTACGGTGAAAGCCAGGCCGTCTGTACAGGGCGTCGCCGTGTGAAGCCTGTGCGCAGTCCAGGATCATCACACAGAGTCATCAACATTGAGAAACCGACTCTTCCTGACTAGGCTTGCTGGTAAGTGCCGAAATAATAAATAAAATTTGTTTTGGTCTTTTCAGTATTCTAGCAGGAACCTCTATGTCCGACTTCTGGCAAAAGAACCTGTCGACGGCTAAAACCTTTCGGCAGGATTTACACCGCCATCCTGAGCTGGGATGGCAGGAGCACCACACGGCCGCCGCCATTCGTGATCGCCTGACCGCAATGGGTATCGACTGGCGACCTTGCGCGCAAACCGGCACGCTGGCGCATATTGCGTCTGGTAATCCTGACGGTCGCCACATTGCCCTGCGGGGCGATATTGATGCTTTACCGATTCATGAAGACAGTGGCCGCACCTGGTCATCACAGCAGCAGGGCTGTATGCATGCCTGCGGTCATGATGGCCATACGGCGGCGCTGATGGCAACGGTCGCCTGGCTGAAACAGCATGAAGAGACGCTGCATGGCCCCGTTACTTTTCTGTTTCAGCCCGCGGAAGAAGGCGGGCACGGTGCGCGGGAAATGATTGCTGACGGGGCGCTCGAAGGGGTCGATGAAATTTACGGCTGGCACAACTGGCCGGCGATCCCGTTCGGTAAGATGATCTGTCCGGATCATCTGGTGATGTGCGGTAACGCCACGTTTTCCATTACGGTAAAAGGACGCGGCGGCCATGCCAGCCAGCCGGAACTCTGCGCCGATCCTGTGCTGGCGGCGTCGGCAATTACCCTCAATTTGCAGCAGATCATCAGCCGCCGCTTACCGCCTCAGCACGCCGCCGTTGTCAGTGTGACCTCAATAGAAGCCGCCAGTGGTCTGACGGTGATCCCACAGCAGGCGGTGCTGAGTGGCAGTATCCGGGTGCCTGACGATCAAACCAAAACCCGAATCAATCAGCTGATCGAAGAGATCAGCCATCATACTGCCATGAGTTATGGCGTGGACTGCGAGGTGACCATCCAGCCGCGTTACAGTGCCACGATTAATCATGCCAGACAGGCCGAAAAAGCCCGAACGGCCTGGCTGGCTGATCAAGGCCAGCAACTCGACCATACCATTTCCCTGCCTGTGATGGCCTCGGAAGATTTCAGCTATTATCTGCAGCAGTTGCCCGGGGCGTTTGCCCTGATCGGAGCCGATGACGGCGAGCCTGTCCATCAGCATCCCTGCCACAGTCCACACTACGATTTTAATGATCGACTGCTCGAAAAAGTCGTTCGCTGGTATGCCCGGCTTGCGGGGGCGCCATTACCGAACTACACAGGGTAGAGAGGGTTAAAAAAATCAAAGGGCTGTTGAAGGCTGGCTGAGCGAATCAGCACAGCGCAACAGCCCTGTTCACACCAGAGATTTTAAAGCACAAGGAGATGTACGATGAGCATTTTTGACCAGCGCGAATCCGAAATCCGGGCTTACTGCCGGGTCTACCCAGTCGTTTTTGATACGGCTTTCAATGCCAGGCAGACTGATGAGCAGGGTAAAGAGTACATCGACTTTTTTGCCGGTGCAGGGGTGTTGAACTTTGGACATAACAACGAACGCATGAAACAGGCGGTGATCGACTATCTCCAGCGCAATGGGGTGACACACAGCCTGGACATGCACACCAGCGCGAAACGCCGGTTTATGGAGCGGTTTCATCACGTCATTCTTGAACCGCGCAACATGCCTCACAAAATGCAGTTTATGGGGCCAACCGGTACCAATGCCGTCGAGGCGGCACTGAAACTGGCACGGCGGGTCACAGGACGGCATGAGGTTGTCGCCTTCCAGCACGGTTTTCATGGCATGACCTTAGGCGCACTGGCCTGTACCGCGAATCAGTACTTCCGGGGCGCGGCAGGAGTGCCGCTGACCCATGTGTCACATACCGCTTTCGGCGCCCAAGGCAAAGCGGCAGAGCAAGCCTTGCATGCGCTGGAATTGCTGGAAGCCAGCTATCAGGACGGTTCAAGCGGCGTCACACCACCGGCGGCGTTTATGGTCGAAGTGGTGCAGGCCGAAGGGGGCGTGAACATTGCCGATAAAGCCTGGCTGCAGCGGCTGGCATCGCTGGCGAAATCGGTCGGTGCATTGCTGATTGTTGACGATATTCAGGCCGGAATGGGGCGAACCGGCTCGTTTTTTAGTTTCGATGATTACGGCATCGACCCTGATATCGTTTGTCTGGCAAAAGGGCTGGGCGGTATGGGCACCCCGATTGCGATGAATCTGGTGAAACCCGAGCTGGATAAACACTGGTCGCCGGGTGAGCACACAGGCACCTTCCGCGGGCAGTGTCTGTCCTTTGTGGCGGGCTGCGAAGCGCTGAGTTATTTCGAAGACAGTCACCTGATGGAAGAGGTGCAGCAAAAAGGCGAGATGATGCATGTGGCACTGGCACCGCTGGCGGATCTGGCCGGGGTGGACGTTCGCGGCAAAGGCATGTTGTACGGCGTCGATGTGGGCCTTGGCGAACTGGCGAAAACCATTGTCGGGCGCTGTTTCGAAGCAGGGCTGCTGGTCTCGGCCTGCGGCAGCGGTGGCCGGGTGATCAAGCTGATCCCGCCACTGACAACGCCGGAAGCGGACTTGCAGTCAGGGCTGGCCATTCTGGTGGAAGTGACGCAAAACGTGCTTCGGGAGGCGGTATGAAAAAACGCGACGATATGACCTTTCCTTTTGAGGAATATGAGCGACGTCTGGGCGAGTTGCGACAGCGAATTGCCCAGCGCCAGCTGGATGCGGTGGTGATCACCGATCCGGAAAACATCATGTACCTGACCGATTACCAGACAACCGGCTATTCCTTCTTTCAGGCGCTGGTGGTGCCGCTGGAAGACGAGCCCTTCATGATCACCCGGGCGATGGAAGAGTCGAACATTTTTGCCCGGACCTGGATTGAACGGACCCGGCCCTATCCCGATACCGGAGATGCGATTCAGATGCTGGTGGATGCGTTGCGGGAATTCGGACTGTCGCGCAAACGCATCGGTTATGAAAGGAACAGTTACTTCTTTCCGGCCTATCAGCAGGACACCATACACACCACGCTGACCGAAGCGAAACTGCTGGACTGCTTCGGCATTGTCGAACAGGGACGGATCTGCAAATCGCCGGTCGAAATCGAACTGATGCGCAGGGCGGCGGTTGCCACCGAAGCCGGTATGAAAGCCGGCATTGCGGCCTGTCAGGCCGGAGTGACAGAAAACGAAATCGGCGCGGCCATCAGCTCGGCGATGTTTAAAGCAGGTGGGGAGCCCCCTGCTGTGATGCCGTACGTGACATCCGGGCCCAGAACCATGATAGGTCATGCAACCTGGGAAGGACGGGTAGTGCAACCGGGCGAGCACGTGTTCCTCGAAGTGGCCGGCTGCTATCGTCGCTATCACACCGCCATGATGCGCACTGTGATTCTGGGCGAACTGACCGATTCCATGCATAAAGCGCAGGAAACCATGAAGCTGGCGCTGCAATCGCTGCATGCCTATATCCAGCCCGGGATGACGGTGTCGGATGCCGATAACCTGATCCGCAATATCATTTCTCACAATGATGTCGGGGCCAGGCTGATCACCCGCTCCGGCTATTCCATCGGTATCGCTTTCCCGCCCAGCTGGGACGAAGGGTATATTGTCAGCCTGAAACAAGGTGAGTCGACCGTGCTGCAAGAGGGCATGACGTTTCACATCATTCCCTGGATGTGGGGAGTGGATGGCGACAAAACCTGCGGGATTTCCGATACCATTGTTATCACGCCAGATGGCTGCGACTCTTTTTTCACCCTGCCGAAAGACTTCACAGTCTTACCCGAACAGGGCAAACCGGCCAAGCCTGACGCTGCCACATCCAGCGTGTCGTCTGACAAAGCGACATCCATAGATAAAGCCCGCAAAGGCAAACAGCAACAGGCTAACGGATAGCCTATTAAGGGGGAGATATGTCTTTAAAAGCGATCAATCCGGCCAATGGCACCCTGATTGAAGAATACCCGACGCTGAATGCCGATGCGCTGGCCAGCCAGATTAAAGCGGCGAGAGCCGCGCAAGCTGACTGGCAGCGCTTAACCTTTGCCGCGCGCGGCGAGGTATTGCGTCGCGTCGCAGAACAGTTGCGGGAGCATAAAACCCGTTTAGGCGAACTGATGACACTGGAAATGGGTAAGCCGGTGAAGGAAGCCGGTCCCGAAGTGGAAAAAGCGGCCTGGTGTGCCGAGCATTATGCCGAGCATGCTGAAGCTTATCTGGCGGATCAAAGTCTGCCCTCTGATGCCAGCCACAGTTATGTCTGCTATCAGCCCTTAGGCACAGTGCTGGGCATTTTGCCCTGGAATGCGCCGTTGTGGCTGGCGTTCCGGTTTCTGGCACCGGCGCTGATGGCCGGCAACACCTGCGTGATGAAGCACGATCCGCATGTACCAGGCTGCGCCCGCGCGATCGCAGAAATGTTTGCGCTGGCAGGGGCGCCCGCCAATATTATGGTCAACCTGCCGGTTGGCAATGAACTCGCCGAGCAGGCGATCCGCCATCCCGACATTGCGGCGGTTTCGTTTACCGGTTCTGATCGGGCTGGCGCGAAGGTTGCCGCGACCGCAGCCAGTGAGATCAAACCGGCAGTGCTGGAGCTGGGCGGTTCCGATCCCCTGGTGGTGCTGGCTGATGCTGATCTGGAAACGGCCGCTGATGTCGCGACACTGTCACGCATTATCAACGCCGGTCAGTCCTGCATTGCCGCCAAACGGATTATTGTTGAAGCGCCTGTGTATGACATCTTTACCCAGCTGGTGGAAAGACGGCTGACGCTGCTGAGAGTCGGCGATCCCGCTTCGCCGGACACAGATGTCGGGCCGCTGGCCCGTGATGATCTGCGCCAGAACCTGCATCGTCAGGTGCAGGCAACGATAGACGCTGGCGCACGGTGCCTGATGGGCGGGCAACCAGAGGCTGGGTTAGGGTATTTTTACCCGGTGACTTTGCTGGCGGACGTGACACCAGAGATGTGCGCGTTTCGTGAAGAAACCTTTGGCCCTGTGATGGTGCTGGTCAAAGCGGACGATGCGGAACATGCGCTGCGTCTGGCAAACGACACGGCCTACGGGCTGGGGGCTGGTGTCTGGACGGGCAATCCGGTACACGCGCAGCGTTTTATCCGCGACTTGCAGGCGGGTCAGGTTGCCGTGAACGGTATTGTGAAAACAGATCCCCGCCTGCCGAGCGGCGGCATTAAACGCTCGGGCTACGGGCGGGAGCTGGGACCGCAAGGCATTCACGAGTTTGTGAATGCCAAGCAGGTTTGGGTGAAGTAACGGGTATCGAAAGCGCGCTGCCGGTACCAGTCACTAGGGTTGAGTGGCTGGTACCGGTTCGCTGTTTTGCTGTTGCAAGCGGGCTGAGCAGCGGTATAAATAGCCCGCCACAACCAGCACACAGGCGGTGGACAGGAACAGCGCCGGGCCGCCGTATAGCGACAAGATAATACCGCCAGCTAATGGCGATAAACTCACGCCGATAGATGCCAGATTCCCTGCCCCGAAATACGCGCCGCGCAGATGATCCGGTGCCGCTCTGTCAATCAGCAGATTGAAAGTCGGGAACAGAATCACCTCGCCCAGGCTCAGCACAAAGGTGGCCAGCAGCCAGTACCACTCAGGGGCATCAAGCGGGAAACTGGCATACAGCACAAAGGCGCTGGCAAACAGAGCAACGCCCAGATACACACGGCGATACAGCGACCAGCCACTGAGCAGTTTCAGCAACGGAAATTGCAGCAGCACAATCACACTGGCATTGACAAAAATCATGCTGGTGTAAAGTGCGATGACTTTATCGCCCAGACCATTGAGATACTGTACCAGCGAGGTTTCCTGATGCAGGTAAGCGTACATCACCAGAGTGTTGGCCAGAATCAGCACCATGAATGCCTTGTCACGCGCTAATACTTTCAGGGTCTGGCTGAAATTCTGTTCGTTTTTGGGTGGCTGCGGGGTGTTGCGGATCTGCCAGAACGCCAGAATAAAACACACGCTGTAGATCAGGTAAGCCAGCGCCACCAGATAAAAAGAGGATTGCTCACCGGTAAAGCCAAGCTGTAAGCCCACTAACGGCCCGAAAGCCGCACCCAGATTGATGCAGTAATAACGCACCTGGTGTGCCATTTCCCTGACAGGGATCTCAGGCAATAAGTCCGAAATCATTGCCCGTGCCGGCGGTTCCAGCATAGCTCGGCTGATGCCCGCCATCAGCGCCCCGGCAGCATATAACCAGCTTTGATCTGCCTCGGCCAGAATGACAAACGTCGCAACATGGGCCAGACAGCTGATGATCAGTAAATTTTTCCGGCCGAGCTTATCAGACAGGTAGCCCACATACAGGGCGACCACAGCGCCGCCGAGTGCCGCCAGACTCATTATGGTGCCGATTTCAATTTCAGACAGACCAAATTTCCGGTGCAGCATCACGGCCATATAGGGCCAGACCATAAAAAAAGAGGCGCGGGTCAGCAGAGTACCGATTAACACGGCCCAGATAGGTGCCGAAAAACGGCGTACGTGAGACAACTCCATGTCTTTGATTTTCCTTTGAACTATCAAGTGGTTCATAGTGTCATAGCCCCTGATTTTTGTCTGTAATTTTTCTGTTCAGGCAGCAAATTATTCTATTGTTCGATTTATTCGAATTAGTTACTCAATTTCAACCAGTGTTGTTTGGCTGTGACTGCCACTACACTTGCTCTCAATCGAGGAAGACAGGGCTGAGACCCGTGCTTGAGCAGTCAGTACAGCTTCTGTCACTTTTAACGATAACAACTTTGAATGCCTATTTTTGTTCAACTTTTTTGAGGAAACCCTTATGAATACTTCTTTTATTAAACGCCTGTTAACGTCTTCAGACAGTTTTGCCCCTCTGGCGCTGCGTGTGCCTGCCGGTATCATTTTCATGGCCCATGGTGCACAAAAACTCTTTGGTGCTTTTGGTGGTAATGGCCTGGAAGGCACTGGGCAATGGATGGCATCGATTGGTCTGGAGCCTGGCATGCTGATGGCGTTTCTGGCCGGTAGCGGTGAGTTCTTCGGCGGCCTGTTTATCCTGATCGGTTTACTGACACGTCCGGCAGCCTTGGTGCTGGCAATCACTATGATTGTGGCTATTGTGAGCGTTCACTTACCGAATGGTCTGTTTATGTCTAACGGCGGCTACGAGTTTGGTCTGTCGCTGCTGGCAATCGCGGTATCACTGGTTTTCTCCGGGGCTGGCAAATTGTCGGCTGACTCACTGCTGGCAAAACAGGTTCGCTAAGGGCGCGTTTACCCTGACATATTCCTTTATCGACATCATTTAAGAGGTGACATTATGCTGGAAATCAGACGTGCTGCAGATCGTGGCAGAGCTTCGTTCGGATGGCTTGACAGTCGTCACACCTTCTCGTTCGGTCATTATTACGATCCCGAGCATATGGGTTATTCGGCGCTGCGGGTGATCAATGATGATACCGTCCGCGCCGGTGCCGGGTTTGATACCCATGGTCATCAAGACATGGAAATTATCAGCTATGTGCTGGAAGGCGAAATTGCCCATAAAGACAGCGCAGGTAACATCAAGCGTTTGCCCGCCGGTGAATTTCAGCTGATGTCGGCCGGTAAAGGGATATATCACAGCGAGTTCAATGCGTCGCAGCAAGACACACTGAAATTTCTGCAAATCTGGATTCAGCCGGATCAGCTGGGTGGTGAGCCGGGCTATCAGCAGAAAGACTTTGGTCAGCGTGAAGGCTTGACCCCAGTGATCACACCGGACGGTGAGAACGGCACTTTGTCAATTAAGCAGGATGCCCGGCTCAGCCAGCTGATATTAGCGGTTGGTGAATCCCTGACCCTGACACAGCAGGCCGGACGCAGGTTTTATCTGCATCAGATCAAAGGCCAGCTGACGGTAGAAGGGGAGATCTTGTCGCCGGGGGACGGACTGAAGGTAGATCATCGGCCTGAGCTGATTGTATCCAATCAGGGCGATGTTTCGGTCACAGCTCTGGTGTTTGACTTACCCTAAAGGTTTTCCGAACGGCCAAGATTGCTTACACTAGCACAGGGGCCGCTTATCTATATGTGATTAAATACAGCCGTAATGTCAGACAGCTGTTATGACAGGCAGGTTGTGATTGCAAACAGATAAGCGGCCCCTGTTTGCCACGTGGTGTGGCAGTTCGCAATGACAAGGCAATGGCCTGAGGAGAAAAAATGACAACAGCGAAGATTGGGATTGTCACCGTCAGTGACAGGGCGAGTGCGGGTGTGTATGAAGACCTTTCCGGGCAGGCGATCATTGATACGCTAAAAGCGTATCTGACCTCGCCGTGGGAACCTGTCTACGAAGTGATTCCTGATGAGCGTGATGTCATTGAGTCCACCTTAATTCGCATGGCTGATGAAGAAGAGTGCTGCCTGATAGTCACAACCGGCGGAACAGGCCCGGCAAAACGGGATGTCACCCCGGAAGCGACAGAAGCTGTGTGTGATCGCATGATGCCTGGTTTTGGTGAGCTGATGCGTGCCGAGTCACTCAAGTTTGTGCCAACCGCTATTTTGTCGCGTCAGACCGCAGGACTGCGCGATGATACACTGATCGTAAATCTGCCCGGCAAGCCTAAGTCTATCCGTGAATGTCTGGACGCGGTATTCCCGGCCATCCCATATTGTATTGATCTGATGGAAGGGCCTTATCTGGAAAGCGATGAAAGCGTGATCAAGGTGTTCCGTCCAAAACAGAAATAAAGTGCTGCTTTCCCTGTTGGTCACCGCGTCACACCGGCAGGGAAAATCTCCCCTCTTCTCCATCTTACTGATTTTGCAATCTACACTTTAAACACTATCCCCAAGTTACCTGTGTAGAGCGTTAAGAGGTCAGTGCTATGGAAAGCTTCATCCGAACCCTGCCGAAAGTTGAACTGCATGTCCATATTGAAGGGACATTAGAACCAGAACTGATGTTTGAACTGGCGCAACGCAACCAGATCCCTTTGCCCTATGCCAGTGTTGAAGAAGCCCGGGCCGCTTATCAGTTTGATGATCTTCAGTCTTTTCTGGATATGTATTATCTCGGTGCAGCTGTCCTGCAGACTGAGCAGGACTTTTACGATCTCACCTGGGCGTATCTGCTGCATTGTAAAAAAGATCATGTCATGCACACTGAACTCTTTTTTGATCCGCAAACCCACACTGAGCGCGGTGTGACATTCCAGACCGTGATGGCCGGTATTACACGGGCACTGGCAGACGGGGAGCAGCAATTATCGATTTCAAGCCGGCTCATTATGTGCTTTCTGCGTCATCTCAGTGAGGATGCGGCGTTTGAAATTCTGGCCCAGGCGATGTCGTATCAGGAATACATTATTGGCGTTGGGCTGGATTCTTCTGAGAACGGTCATCCGCCGGAAAAATTCCGCCGTGTGTTTGAAAAAGCGCATGAGGCCGGGTTTTTGACTGTCGCCCACGCCGGTGAAGAAGGGCCGGCCAGTCATATTCGTGATGCTATATCGCTGCTCAGGGTGTCCCGGATTGATCATGGCGTGCAGTGCAGCCAGGATCCGGCGCTGGTGGATGAACTGATCCGCAATCAGATGCCTTTGACTGTTTGTCCTTTATCGAACGTTAAACTCAGGGTGTTTGATCACATGGCGGATCACAACATCATTGAGCTGCTGCGCAAAGGCGTGTGCGTGACGATCAATTCCGATGATCCGGCTTATTTTGGGGGTTACATGACGGACAATTTTCTGGCTGTAGCCGCGGCGTTTGAGGTAACAAAAGAAGAAATGGCTTTATTTACCGCCAACGCTATCAGGGCAAGCTTTTTGCCGGATGAAGAAAAAGCGCAGTTGCAGGAGCGCCTGGAGCATTATCTGTCTGTTCAGCTCCATCCGATACTGTAAAACAGATAAAAAAAAACGCCTGTCAAAGGCATGACAGGCGGGGGAAATAAATCAACTCAAACTGCGTTAAAGACCCTGGCGGTTTTCCGTTCCGGGCATCTTTGCTGCAGGAGTTTTAAAGGAACAACATACTTGGTTAAAGCGTAGGCGGTATTATAGGGGTGATTAAAAAACGCGCAACGATCACTTTTGTAAAAAATGTATAGCCAAATGTTAAACATCAACCCTGTCAAAACATTAGGTGGATAACTTTTTTATTCGCAAAGACATGAAAAATGCAGTCAGCCAGTTAGCTGTATGATTTAACATGATTTATTTGCTGTTTTTTCACTTTTTTATCTCGGCGTAAACATCGGATTGTCGGGATCTGCTGTATGTTTTTAGTTTCACCGATCAAATATACGCTGGAACCAGTCTCTGAGTGAGTTTACGAAACTGACGGAGGGCTTATTCTGCTCTGCGTTTCTCGCAGTGTGGCGGGCTGATGCTTTGCCTTGATAATACGCTTGCATTAAGCGGCGCCGGGTTTGCTCAGCGCGGCTGTGGCTTGGCCCTGTAGCGTCATCCGGAAACAGCAGGCTAGCGCTGGACTGCGCGTGATCGGCGGCATAACTGAGATCGATCTGCTGATAACCGAGTACCAGCATCCACAGGCGTGTGACCAGCAGAAAATGGCCATGATGCTGGTTGTCGAACCGTGCCGCATGTTCCTGGCCAAGTTGCTGCACGAACAGATCGCGCATTGCATGACTTTGGCTTTCTGTAGTCTGACATTGCTCAAGCGCAGATAAATGCGTTTTGGTCATCAGCCCCAGTAAAAGATCGTCGCCTTTACTGTTTGGCCGTTGCTGCTGCAGTGAGGCAAATTCTGTATCGAGCTGGCCGAGCAGGGCGTCTAAGCTTGCGGTTTCAGCCTGGTTAAAGTCTAAACTTCTGAGGCCCATAGTGGTCAGTTGCTGGCTAAATGAAGACACGGCGGCTCCCCGGCAGTTACGTTTCAGATGTGGTGGGGGCCAGTATACGGTTTTGAAGAACAATTCCCAGTTGAACAGCTGTGCCTGATAAACTGGCCACACGAAGACATAATACATGACAGGTAAGGAACAGAGTTATGGCGGCATTTTATGATTTTTCAGTCACCAGCCTGCAAGGCGAGGTACTGCCATTGAGCACTTACAAAGGGAAAGTCGTATTGGTGGTGAATACCGCCAGTAAATGTGGCTTTACGCCGCAATATCAGGGCCTGCAGTCGCTCTATGAGACATACCGTGAGCAGGGCCTGGTGATCCTCGGTTTTCCCTGCAACCAGTTTGGTCAGCAGGAGCCGGGGAATAGCGAAACCATCAGTGAGTTTTGCGAAATCAACTATGGTGTTGATTTTCCTATGTTTGAAAAGGTGGATGTCAAAGGAGCGACCAGCCATCCGCTGTTTGCCTATCTGACCGGCGCTCTACCCGGACTGCTGGGAAAAAACATCAAATGGAACTTTACCAAGTTCCTGATTGGCCGGGATGGCCAGCCGATTAAACGTTACGCGCCGTTGACCAAGCCAGAGGCGCTGGAAGCGGATATTAAAGCTGCCATCAAAGCGGATATCTGAGACAGAGGCTGAGACTAAGATCGCTTCAGTCTGTTGTGAACAACTGATTCCGGCCAGTAGCAGGCTGGCCGGCATGATTATTTGATTCGCTCAAGGCTCTGATTAGCTAAGGGTTTTCTGATTTGCTACAGGCTCTTTGACCAGCTAAAGGTTATCTGGTCAGCTTGAAGCAGGCGCATTGGCCCGGCAGTCGCTGATTTTGCTCAGTGCCGGTTGCATGGCTTCAATCGACAGGCGAACGCGCTTTGCACCTTCCGTCTGCATGGTGCCAGACTGAGTCAAGGAATGAATAGGGTGCTGCTCTGGCTGGCTGCATTGAATGGCTGAAATGGTGTTAAAAACACCCAGAGCATAACCCAGACACAGGGACTCATTCTGATAAGTACGAAGGCAGTCGTTCATGAAGGCTTGTTGCGCATCGGCCGCTGCAACCTGGGGTGGTAAAGACAGTGCAAACAGGGAGGAGAGAGTCAGTGTTATTGTTCTGATTGTTTTCATACGCACTTCCTTTCATTTATGTTTCATTCATTAATAGCAAAGTGCTGAAAATAAAGCGTGATTGGTCTCTCAGCTTGTATTGCTGTTTAATGAAGCTTTTGTGAAATGTGCATGATGCCGCAAAAATCTCCCGTCCAGTGCCCTGCTCAGGGCTTATAGATCTTCTCAAAAGATTTCTGAGGAGCAGCAAAGGCATATTGATTGACATGATCGATCACGCTGATTTTATGATCGGCATGCTGCTTTTGGCTGAATGTCAGTAAACGCGAGATCGCATTATGGCGTTTTGAGCCCGGCTTTTGCTGCTCAAGATACTGATTGAGAAAATCAATCTGTACCGCACTGTCATTAAAGTAACCAAGTGAATCCTGCAGCGCTTTTAACTGCTTGATGTGGTCTTTCATGACTTTGCGCGGAAAAATCGGGGCAAAATACTCCAGAAGATAGCGGAGCTTTTTGCAGGAAATTCTGAGCTCGTGAATGTGTTCGTCAGGGTTGGCGTAACCGATGGACTGACAGACATTCTGTGTTTTATTGAAGTGCTTCCAGATACATTTTTTTGCAAACGGCAGGCAGGGCTTTTTTCCTGCATCTGTCGGTTTCACGTTCAGTTCATCCAGTAAACCGACTATCTGGGTGCATTGTTGCTGGTAGTCTGCAGATTTCAGCCAGTCTTTGATTTGCTTTTGCAACACTATCCGCCTGTCCTGCAAGTCGTTAAAGAACAGGATCAGCCCCTGGTGATACTCATGATCCAGCGCATCGAAATAAGGTTCCATGTTGCCTAAATACACATCCAGATCCCGCAGTTCATTGGTTTTCTGCATCAAGGTTTTCAGGGCGTTCTGAATCATCTGTTTTTGCTGCGGCAGGAAAATGGCACTGAGCAGGCTGAGCAAGGCACGACAGCGCCGGAGTGACACGCGGTACTGGTGCAGGAATTCTGTGTCGTCGTCGCGGATCAGCCCTGCCTCGTGGCGGCGGGCATGCTGAAATTCGCTTTTCAGAAAATGATAGGTTGGCAAGTAAATTGCGCTGTCTTTTTTCAGGGCAACTGACGCTTTTTTCCGCTGCGGTAAACGCAGTTTATCCCTTTTATTTACGCTCATTACAATGACCTCCTCCATAACCATAGTCAGGGGCTGTTTATCTTTCGAATCTCGACAGAGCCGGCAACACAGTCTCGCGGGTGTGATTTGCCGCGAAGGGTTGGCTGCTTCTCTTGCGCAGCTGCTACGCAATTACTTCAGAGCAGTACTCCAGCGCATACGCCTATGTAAAGCTTTCTACACTATTTTTCAATTTTATGAAATGGCTTGATTTCATGGTGTCTCAGGTTCTTACGCTGTTCTCATTGCCTGTAATGGATGGGGGGCTCATTGAGCGCAAATGGCTGGCAAGCAGGCTTTACAAACTATTTTTACATCGCGTTAACCTTAGTTTTACAACTGGCTTCTCAACCCCTCTCTGTGGTGCTAATTCTATAGGTAAGGAATCGCTGAACAGGCGTCAGCTAAGTAACCAATATGTGAGGATATACGGATGAGTGAAATGATGAAAAATCCTATGGGCACGGACGGCTTCGAGTTTGTTGAGTATACCGCACCGACGCCAGAGGGTATTGCCAATCTCAAAAACCTGTTCCGGCTGATGGGCTTCGCTGAAGTTGCCAAGCATAAACATAAATCAGTCTGGTTATACCGCCAGGGTGACATTAACTTTATCATTAACGGTGAACAGCATTCGCAGGCTGCCGGTTTTGCCGGTGTCCACGGCGCGAGCGTTAACGCGATGGCATTTCGGGTGAAAGACTCGACGCTGGCTCTGGAACACGCGGTGGAAAACGGGGCGACAGCCTGTCCTGCTCAGGCCGGCCCGATGGAGCTGAACATTCCGGCTGTGTACGGTATCGGTGAATCTTTGATCTATCTGGTTGATCGCTATGGTGAGCACGATATCTATGAGATCGACTTCGACTATTACCCGGATTATCAGGAGCGCCTGGCTAACCAGGATGCCGGTTTACATACCCTGGATCACCTGACTCACAACGTGAAGCAAGGGAATATGGATCTGTGGGCTGGTTTTTATGAGCGCATTGCCAATTTCCGCGAAATCCGCCACTTTGACATCAAAGGTAAAGTAACAGGCCTGCTGTCTCGCGCCATGACAGCGCCATGCGGCAAAATCCGCATTCCAATCAATGAATCCAGCGACGATAAATCACAGATTGCAGAGTATCTGGATCAATACAATGGCGAAGGTATCCAGCATATCGCTTTGAGCACGGATAATATTTTCGAGACGGTGTCACGGCTGAAGAAGAACGGTCTGGCCTTCATGGACACCCCAGATACTTATTATGAAGGGGTGAACAAGCGGATTCCGGGTCATCAGGAAGATGTGGCGAAACTGAAAGATCTGAAAATCCTGATCGATGGGGATGAAACCGGCATTCTGCTGCAAATCTTTACTGATACCGTGATTGGCCCTGTGTTCTTCGAAATTATTCAGCGTAAAGGCAATGAAGGCTTTGGTGAAGGTAACTTCCAGGCGCTGTTTGAATCGATTGAACTGGATCAGATCCGCCGCGGTGTGATTCAAGTGGAGGATAACGCTTAACGTTATTCGTTGATTGAGATAAACAAGGATATGAACAAGCCCGCACGGCCAGGTGCGGGCTTTTTTCGTTTGTCTGAAAACGGGTTCGGGCATCAGACTTGGCATTTATCTGCTTCACTTACAGGAGTCGGGTTCAGTTATTTATCGTCACCGGGATCATCAGGAGAAGGGGATATGATGCGTTTGCTGGCTCTGTTGTCTTTCCTGTTGGTGACAGCCTGTACATCGCTGCCTGAGCCGATACCAGATTCCATTCCGGCCCAGCAGCAAATCTACACACGCTCACAAGCCGATTGTGTTGATCTGCTCACTCACTTTAAGCGTACGGCTCAGCAACAGGGCGTCCAGGATGCGCAGCTGGCATGGGACCCGAGATTTCCGCACCTGGCTTTTGACCGTTTCAGCCTGTCCTGGCTATTTGAGCTGACTGATCGCGAAAGCAAACGCCAATGGCTGGACTATGTGGCACATCAGGCCGCCGTACAGCGACAGGCGGAATATCAGAACCTGCCAGCTAACACCGCTTCTGCGCTAAAGCCGCTCGATCTGTGTGCAGAGCAGCTGGTCAGCCGCAGTCTGTATCAGCCCGCTCTGTGGTCAGCGCTCATCACTGAGCCGCCTCAGTTGCCATCCGGCTACGCCACCTGGCAACGGGTACTGGGGCTGTACCCGGTCACACAACATTTTGCCAGACCCTCGATGGACAAAGAAAAGCGGCGTTTGATCAGCCACTTTATCCAACCTGTCGAGGGTTATGCGATCCGGTACGCGCCTGATGACAGACCAGCCCTTAACCGTTTGCAGATGCAGGAATGGTTTCGTCAGGCAAGGGAGAGGTCGGCGCTGTCATGGCCGCAGCTAAGCGCAGGGCAGCAGCAGAGTCTGCTTAGCTTTTACGCGCCGGTTTTTCAGGTCGAAACCAGCTCGCGGGATGATTTTCCCGGTCAGGTGAAGTATGTCACCGCCAGTCAGCCTGGGGTCGTTTCCCAGCAACCGACCCTGTATACCCATGTCAGCTATACCCGCTTTTATGGACAGACTCTGATGCAACTGAACTATACGTTGTGGTTTGCCAACCGTACTGCGCGCTCAGGGTTTGACCCGTATGCGGGTCAGTTTGATGGCGTATTGATCCGGCTCACGCTGGATGCTGACGGGCAGCCTTACATTCTGGACAGTATTCACCATTGCGGCTGTTATCACATGGTGTTTGCCCTGTCACCGGCACTCACTTTTGCTCCGCCGGACCACAAAGCGGAATGGCCTGTCACCCTGCAAGTCTATGCCGGGCATCAGACAGACACGCTGGGGGTGACCTTGTCCTCTGGCGAGCATATGGTGAAAGACGTGCAATGGTTACGGCATGATGTCCGCACACGTTCATTGACCCTACTGCCTTACGATCAGTTGCGTAGCCTGCCTGCCGCCCCAAGCCAGAATAAAAGCCTGTTCAATCCGCAGGCCATGTTACCGGCCAGTGTGCGCACAGAGCGGTTTTATCTCTGGCCACTCGGGGTTAAATCGCCGGGCACCCAGCGTCAGCTAGGCCACCATGCGACCGCGTTTATCGGCAAGCGTCATTTTGATGAACCTTTCCTGCTGGAAACCCTGTTTAAGCAGCCTTAGCTGAGCGCAGCTGGAAGTCTGAGTATCTGATGTGTGCAGAGTGGCTGATCTGTGCTGGCGAAACAGAAAGCGGGCGCCTGGGCGCCCGCTATGTTATCTGATACTTTGGGTGACAGAATCTCTGGCTAGCGGTTGGTCCGACTGCCAATTGAGACACTAGGCCTGCTGACCGTCAGTGTCCGTCTGAGCCTGTAGCCCGTGCCACTGGAAATGGTGGTTCGGTTTCTTACTGACCAGGCCTTCACCCATCATGCGGTGGAACACCTCATCGACGTCATCCGCTGAGAGTTTCAGCGCCCGAATAATGGCCCGCTTTGAGCAGCTGACGGAATCAGAGGCCAGGGCATCTACCACGCGATCATAAGGTGACTGAGCTGCCTTCTCTTCAGCGCTTGCAGACTGGGATTCACGGGCCGCTTCAATGGCCAGGGTTGCCATACTGGCTGTGCCTGCATTGTCGCGTTCTTAGTTGTGTTCAGGTCTTGGCGGGTTGGAACCTGCGGCAGATTGCCTGACAGTCGTGTCTGAGACATAAATGGCGTGGCGCTGGTTAAATTGCTGACGAAAACGCAGTTCTTCACCGATCAATCCGACAAAGAAAGCGGCAAAGAAATCCAGCAGGACAGACAGAAAGATCACCAGCCCAAGTTGCGCTGCTTCGTTGCTGACTTTGAGGGTTTTGGCCAGGCCATCAATCAAACCCAGCACTGAGCCCTGGCTGACCACAGGCAGGTTGTCCCGTTCCATTGCCAGCGCTTGCTGCTGCTCGCGCAGCTTGCTGTTCTCACGCTGAATACGAGTGACACCCGTGGCGATACGCTCCATTCTGATGTACTTCTGCGCCGCCTCATTGTTCAGATCGATCTGCTTTTCAATGGCGTCAATCTGCATGTTATAAGCGTTGATTTTGCTCTGCTGCACAGTGACATGGCTCTGAGCCTGATTGGTGGCACTTTGAATGCCGCCGACCGAACCGCCGATGGAAATCGCCGCCAGCACAGAATAAAAAGCCAACGCGCAGGCGGCCCCTGAGTAGCTGCGTCTGGCGCGGCGTTCACCAAATTCATACCAGGCGAAGAATTTACCCAGTTCGAAAATAACCGCCAGGCCGCCAAAGAGGATCTGCATCACCGGATTGTCGTCGATAGACAAAAACAGCAGCAGTGAAAAAATGATGGAAGCCAGAATGGAAGCACTGGTAAAGCTGTATACCGTCCACATGGCGAACCGGCCTTTCGGAAAGCGAACAGTGCCTGTCCCGGGTAGAGCGTTGTCTGAAACCATAATAGTGTTTTAATGCCGGCAGGGCTTGCAGCCCAAAAATAGAGTGATTAATTAGCGGGGTAGGATACCGGAAAATCCGGGGCTCGCGGCATGAAAAAGGGCGTTGCGCGTGTCTTGAGCCGGAAATTTGCACAGCGTTGTCATAACTGGTGAAAGCTTGTTCATCTCAGTGCTCAGGGCTTCATTGCTGCGTGGTTTAAAAGCTGCGTGGTTTAAAAAGTGATCGTGCTTCGGAAATGGCGCTTCGCAGGGCCTGAAGCTCAATTTGTCGCTAAATCTTAACCTGATCTTGCCGCATAAGATTGATGCCAGAGTGGCTCTTCACTTTGGTGTGTATGACAAGAATGGCTACAAAGCCATCGGTTAAGACAAAGGAATACAAATAGTGACTCTTCCGAAATTCACCTATCACCCCGATCCGCTGGCGACTGGTGCTGTAGTGAAAAGCATGAAAGTGTGCGATTGCTGTGGCGAGGCGCGTGGTTATCTGTACAGCGGCAGTATTTATTCCCAGCGCGATGTCGAATGGCTGTGCCCCTGGTGCATCGCTGATGGCTCGGCAGCCAGAGAATTCAAAGCCTCGTATTCTGATGATTTTCCGCTGGACGGCGCAGGCCTGAAGCGGGAAGTGATTGCTGAGGTTTGTCAGCGCACCCCTGGTTATCAGTCCTGGCGTCAGGAAGTTTGGCTCGATCATTGTGGCGATGCCTGCGAATTCCATGGCTTTGCCGAGCATGATGAACTCAAAGCGTTAAGCGGACAGGCACTGCAGGCTTTTTTGAGCCGCCACATGCTCAAAGCGAATTTATGGCAGGACATCCTGGATACCTATGAAAAAGGCGGTAACCCGGCGGTGTATAAGTTCAGGTGCCGGCATTGTGGTGACATTCTCTACGGCATGGATTTTCTCTGAGGTCTGTAGTGGTTTAATGAACACGGCGTTCTGAACAGCCCCGCATAACTTTCTTGCTTTCCTTTGTATAGGGGAGGCTAGGCGGGGATTACTGGGCACAAAATCCAAACCTGCGCACACTTCACGAACCCCACCCTAACCCTCCCCTTGCCAAGGGGAGGGAATATGGCAGTCGCGGCAACTGATGAGGCCAGTGAAGCACTATTGTCTACTTCTCATTTCTGTGGTTCGATGTTGTGGTAATGTTGCAAAACGGTTAGATTAAATGCTCTAACATAACGTATTTTGCCTCTGAGGAGCCAACATGGACGCAATTCTTCAACAGTACCCTGTGGTCACTGAAATTCCGGTCGCCTGGGGGGAGATGGACGCCCTGAATCACGTCAACAATGTGGTTTATTTTCGTTACTTTGAAACCGCCCGTCTGGATTACTTCAAAGAAGCCGCGCTGATGGACGATATCAAAGACACCGGTGTCGGCCCGGTACTGAGTGACACCAGCGCCCGCTATCGCCTGCCTGTCACATATCCTGATACTTTGCTGGTCGGCTCCCGCGTCACCAAAATTGAAGAAGATCGTTTTACCATGGAGTACGAAATTTTCAGTAAGAAAATGGGCGCGATTACGACCCGTGGTACAGCTCAGGTTGTGATGTTTGATTTCAAAAACAACAGCAAAGCCAAAATCTCTCCTAAGCTCCGCGACACCATTGAAGCCATCGAAGCGCGCAAGGAATTACCGGCAAGCGCCTGATCTGACCAACGACTTCGAATGAAACGAAAGACGCCTTATTCAGCTTCTATAATCAGAAGTAGCACGAATAAGGAGTCTTTCATGTTTATTGCCACAGAGCACAAGATCACGGATCTGGACACGTTCTCGCAAAAGGCCGGCCCGGCACTGGGGCAGCCCCCAGCGGGCATGCGTTTACAAACTGCACTATTGGATAAAGACGATCATTGCTGTCGCTGTATCTGGGAGGCGGATTCGATTGAAAGTGTGCAGAACTATCTTGAGCCTGAGCTGGGCTCCGCATCCGCCACTGTGTATTACCTGCTCGATCCCGCGACAGCGATCGGTTGAAAAGCGCTTCAGCCGCAGCAATATAAAATTGTTCTGCGAGAGAGTACCCGCACCGCCATCTCAGTGCCTCGCTGAGACCGTATGAGATAAATTGTCCTGAAAAGCAGAGACAGCAGATGTCTATGCTTTTGGCTGTTTCACTCACCTTTAATTCCCCATCTGACCGCGACGTAGATCACTTTTTGAGTGTGTCTTACTGATAGTTCTGACGATCACAATCACAGTTCATCTTTTCGCTTGCTGCAAAGAAATCAAACTTGATTAGAATTCATCGAAACGTTTCGATGGGTTTTCCCAATCATATAAAAACGGGATAGCGGAAATGTGATTCTGCCTTTGTTGAGATGGATAAATTGCTATTTTGACGACGTTAGACGATTTTTCTGGCTATTTCATGACTTGAAGCCAGTGATTGCCAAGCCAAGGTGATGAAGAATGAAAAAAAGTACTCTACTGCACGCGGAACTGTCCTATCTGGTGGCGACGTTGGGACATACCGATGAAGTGACGATTTGTGACGCAGGACTACCTGTTCCGGAACCGGTTCAGCGGATCGATCTGGCGCTCACTCACGGTGTGCCCGGTTTCATTGAAACCGTTCGTACCTTCTTGTCTGAGTCGCAAATTGAAGGTGTGGTGATGGCAGAAGAATTCCGGCTGGTGAGCCCTGCACTGCATCAGGCGATGATTGAGACGCTGCATGAAGAGCAAATACGCAGTGGCCGTGAAATTACCGTTTCTTACCTGTCTCACGAAGCTTTTAAGGCACGAACGCATCAAAGCCGGGCGGTTATCCGGACCGGGGAATGTACTCCCTATGCGAATGTGATTTTTCAGGCTGGCGTAGTGTTCTGAGGAGGGTAGGGTATGACGCAGGCCATTTTACAGTTGAGTGAGATTGAAAAAGCCTTTCCGGGCGTCAAGGCATTGGATAAAGCCAGCCTGAATGTGTATCCGGGACGGGTCATGGCGCTGATGGGGGAAAACGGTGCCGGGAAATCTACTCTGATGAAAGTGCTGACCGGTATTTATCTAAAAGATGCAGGCAGCATGAGTTATCGGGGACAGCCAGCGGTTTTTCAGGGACCACGGGATTCCCAGCAGGCAGGGATCAGTATTATCCATCAGGAACTGAACCTGATCCCCGAGCTGACGATTGCCGAAAATATTTTTCTGGGGCGAGAACCGACCGGACCTTTGGGCCGCATTCAATGGCGCCGGATGTACGATGAAGCGGATCAATTGCTGGCGCGCCTGAATGTGAAACACAGCGCGAAAACCCTGCTGTGTGACCTGAGCCTGGGTGAGCAGCAAATGGTGGAAATTGCCAAAGCGCTCTCGTTTGAATCCAGCGTCATTATCATGGATGAACCGACGGATGCGCTGACGGATACTGAAACTGCCTCGCTGTTTCAGGTGATCCGGGAGCTGCGGGCTCAAGGTTGCGGCATCGTGTATATCTCGCACCGCCTTAAAGAAATTTTCGAGATCTGTGATGACATCACTGTCTTGCGCGACGGTAAGTTTATCGGCGAATGTCCGGTGGCGGAGACCACCGAAGACAGGCTGATAGAAATGATGGTCGGACGCAAGCTGGAAGAACAGTATCCCCGCATCGCGGTCACGCACGGCGAGATCTGTCTGGAAGTGATTGGTCTGACTGGATCGGGTGTTCATGATGTGAGTTTTTCACTGAAGCGTGGTGAGATTCTGGGCGTTTCCGGGCTGATGGGCGCAGGCCGAACCGAACTGATGAAAGTGATTTACGGTGCCTTGCCCAGCGAACGCGGGGTGATCAACCTGAACGGCAAAACGATCAATCCGGTCAGTCCGCAGGATGGACTGCTCAACGGCATTGCCTATATCTCGGAAGACCGTAAAGGCGATGGTCTGGTGCTCGGGCTGTCGGTAAAAGAGAACATGTCGCTGTGCGCCTTGGACCAGTTGAGTCAGGGTGTGCAAATCCGCCACAACGATGAAGTGATGGCAGTGGATGACTTTATCCGGCTGTTCAACATTAAAACGCCGGGCCGGGATCAGATCATCGGCAACTTGTCTGGTGGCAATCAGCAAAAAGTGGCGATAGCCAAAGGGCTGATGACCAAACCCAAAGTCCTGATTCTGGACGAGCCGACTCGTGGGGTCGACGTTGGCGCGAAGAAAGAAATTTATCAATTGATCAATCAGTTCAAGGCCGATGGTATGAGCATCATTCTGGTCTCTTCTGACATGCCGGAAGTGCTGGGCATGAGCGATCGCATTCTGGTGATGCATGAAGGCCGTATCCGCGGCGAGTTTGATGCGAAAGATGCGGATCAGGAAAAACTGCTGGCCTGTGCTGTCGGCAAAACCATCAATGAGGAAGCGGCATGAATACCAAGACCTTACCCACATCCACTGAGCCCGGTGAGAAAAAGTGGTTCAGTACAGCCTGGCTGATCGAACAAAAATCACTGATTGCACTCATTTTTCTGATTGTTGTGGTGTCTTTTCTCAACCCGAATTTTTTCACAGCAGACAACATTCTCAATATTCTGCGTCAGACGTCGGTTAACGCCATTATCGCCGTCGGCATGACCCTGGTGATTCTGACGGCGGGCATCGATCTGAGTGTCGGTTCAGTCCTCGCGCTTTGCGGTGCCTTTGCGGCCAGCCTGATCGCTATTGAAGTGCCGGTATTGATTGCGGTGCCTACTGCTTTACTGGCCGGTGCGGCGCTCGGGGCTATCAGCGGCATCATTATTGCCAAAGGCAAAGTGCAGGCGTTTATTGCCACGCTGGTGACCATGACTCTGCTGCGCGGTGTGACCATGGTGTATACCGATGGCCGGCCAGTTTCGACCGGCTTTACGGACACCGCGGATGCTTTTGCCTGGTTTGGTACCGGCTATGTGCTGGGGATCCCTGTGCCGGTGTGGCTGATGGTGGTGGTCTTTGCTGCAGTCTGGTACCTGCTCAATCACACCCGTTTCGGCCGTTATGTTTACGCACTGGGGGGTAATGAATCAGCAACCCGCCTGTCCGGTATCAATGTGGATCGGGTGAAAATCGGCGTGTACGCCATCTGTGGTCTGCTGGCCGCGCTGGCGGGCATTATCGTGACATCCCGGTTGTCGTCAGCACAGCCGACTGCAGGCATGGGCTACGAACTGGACGCCATTGCCGCTGTGGTACTGGGCGGTACCAGCCTGATGGGCGGTAAGGGCCGCATCATGGGAACCCTGATTGGTGCACTGATTATCGGCTTTTTGAACAACGCCCTGAACCTGCTCGATGTGTCTTCTTACTACCAGATGATTGCCAAAGCCGTTGTGATTTTGCTGGCTGTGCTGGTGGACAATAAAAACAAGTAAATCCAGAGGATTTACGGACAACAAGAGAGCCGGGTGACGTGTACCGGCTCCCCCTACACGAAGGATAATCATGATGAAAAAACTGGCAACGTTAATCTCTGCTGCACTTCTGACATCCACAGTATCTGTGTCTGCACAGGCGCAGGACACACTGGCGATTGTGGTGTCAACGCTGAACAACCCGTTTTTTGTGACCATGAAAGACGGCGCGGAAGCCAAAGCAAAGTCACTGGGTTACAACCTGATTGTGCTGGATTCGCAAAACGATCCGAGCAAAGAGCTGTCGAATGTCGAAGATCTGACGATTCGCGGTGTAAAAGCCATTCTGATCAACCCGACCGACTCTGATGCTGTGTCGAATGCGATTCGCATGGCGAACCGCTCAACGATCCCTGTCCTGACCCTGGACCGTGGCGCCAGCCGGGGTGAGGTGGTGAGTCATATTGCTTCAGATAATGTTGCCGGTGGTGAAATGGCAGGCAAATACATCATGGAAAAAGTGGGTGAGCAGGCCAAAGTCATTCAGCTGGAAGGCATTGCCGGAACCTCAGCTGCCCGCGAGCGGGGCGAAGGTTTCATGAAAGCCGTAAAGGGCAGTCAGATGGAGCTGCTGGCCAGCCAGCCTGCAGATTTCGATCGCACCAAAGGCCTGAACGTGATGGAAAACCTGCTGGCGGCGAATCCTGATGTGCAGGCGGTGTTTGCTCAGAATGATGAAATGGCGCTGGGCGCGTTGCGTGCGGTTCAGGCGTCCGGCAAGCAAGTAATGATTGTCGGTTTTGATGGGACGGATGACGGTATTGCCGCTGTCAATCGTGGCAAACTGGCGGCGACCATCGCCCAGCAACCGGATCAGATTGGCGCACTGGGTGTAGAAACCGCAGTTAAAGTACTGAAAGGTGAGCAGGTTGAAAAATATATTCCTGTACCGCTGAAAGTGGTCGTCAAGCAGTAACGTGATTCGCTCCCTTTATGAAGGGCGGAGGGATGGTCATGAGCGTGTTGCAGCAGTGAATATTCCCTCCCCTTGGCAAGGGGAGGGTTAGGGTGGGGTTCGTGAAATGTGCACAGGTTTGAATTTTGTGCCCGAGTAACCCCTCCTAGCCTTCTCTTTGAAAAGGGTGAGGGATGGTCATGATCGTGTTGCAGCAGTGAATATACCCTCCCCCTTGAAAAGGGGGAGGGACTATAAAGCAGTTTTGCTGTTCCTCTGAAAAAGTGGAGGAACAAAGCAACAGTTTTAGTGGATTTATGTTGGCCAGGATAACGTGATGAATAAACTAGTGGTTTTAGGCAGTGTAAATGCTGACCATGTATTGCGGGTGCCCGCTTTTCCGCGTCCGGGTGAGACGTTACATGGCCGTGATTATCAGGTCATTCCCGGTGGAAAAGGTGCTAATCAGGCGGTTGCGGCGGCGCGGCTGAATGCGGATATCGGTTTTATTGCCTGCGTCGGTGATGATGCATTCGGCATTCAGATCCGGGAAAGCTTTCAGCATGACGGCATCAATATCTCAGGCGTAAAAATGCAGCCGGATTGCCCGACAGGCATTGCGATGATTCAGGTGGCTGACAGTGGCGAGAATACAATTTGTCTGTCACCGGAAGCCAATGCGCAGTTGACAGCAGAGTGCATCGAACCTGATTTGGAACAGATTCGTCAGGCGCATTTCCTGCTGATGCAGCTGGAAACCCCTTTAGACGGCATAGTCAGCGCAGCTCAGGAAGCGAAAACGCACCAGACGAATGTGATCCTCAATCCGGCACCTGCACGGGCATTGCCGGACAGTTTGCTGTCCTGTATCGATGTGATCACCCCGAATGAGACAGAAGCAGAAGTATTGACTGGTATCACAGTCACGGATAATCAGACCGCTCAGCTGGCGGCGGACGAGCTGCATCTTAAGGGTATCGAAATTGTGCTGATAACCCTGGGTGCTAAGGGTGTCTGGTTGAGCCAGAATGGCCGTGGTCAGCTCATTCCGGGGTACAGGGTCGATGCTGTGGATACAACAGCGGCCGGTGATACCTTCAACGCTGCCCTGGTGACTGGTTTATTGGAAAATATGTCTTTAGAATCAGCCATTCGTTTTGCACACGCTGCTGCCGCCATCTCAGTTACCCGCTTTGGTGCCCAGACGTCAATTCCGACGCGTGCAGAGGTGGATGCGTTTCTGGCGGAGCGCTTCGCTGTCATTGATTAATCACACAGGAACAATACATGGCCACGATGAAAGATATTGCAAGACTGGCAGGCGTGTCGACTTCAACTGTGAGCCATGTGATCAACAAATCCCGCTTTGTCAGCGACGAAATCGCAGAACGCGTGAACCGGGCTGCGAAAGAACTTAATTATGCACCTTCTGCGCTGGCTCGCAGTCTCAAAGTCAACCGCACCCAAACTATCGGCATGCTGGTGACGACTTCCACCAACCCATTCTTCGGAGAAGTGGTCAAAGGGGTGGAACGCAGCTGTTATCAGAAAGGCTATAACCTGATTCTGTGTAACACCGAAGGGGACAGCGAGCGCATGAAAGCGTCCATTGATACGCTGCTGCAAAAGCGGGTCGATGGACTCCTGTTAATGTGTTCGACACTGGAAGGTGAGCAGATAGACGTTTTTGAACGCTATCCGGATATTCCTGTGGTGGTGATGGACTGGGGGCCAATGTCCTTTACCAGTGATAAAATTCAGGACAACTCTTACCAGGGCGGCTACCTGGCCGCCCGCTATCTGATTGATTGCGGACACCAGGAGATCGGCTGTATTACCGGACCATTGATGAAACATCAGGCACAGTTCCGCTATGAAGGTTTTAAGCATGCGCTGAGTGAAGCCAAACTGGCGGTTCAGCACGATTGGATTGTGGAGTCTGATTTTGAATGTGAAGGCGGTTACTCTGCTTTCAACAAGATTTTTGCCAGCGGTTCACTGCCCAGCGCTATTTTTGCGTGTAACGATATGATGGCGATGGGGGTCATCAACGCCGCCCATGAAAAAGGGATTCGTATCCCGGAGGATCTCTCCCTCATCGGGTACGATGACATCCATATCGCAAAATTTATGACGCCATCGCTGACCACTATTCATCAACCGAAATACCGCTTAGGGCAGGCGGCTGTCGAGACCTTACTCAAGCGAATCAATAAAGAAATCACTGAGCCGCAAGTGGTGCGGCTGGAACCGACGCTGGTGGTACGAAAAAGTGTGCTTCGCGTCGTAAACTGACCACCGCAATGCGCTCAGAGCAGTCAGGCAGAATGACAACACCAGCCTGATGACATTTACGATTTAGCTGTTTTTTGCTTCTGTGCCTGAAAGTGTCGCGGCAGCGCCAGAATCTCTTCAATAAAGATCAGATAAAACACCGGCATCATCAGGAACATGATAAAGACATAGCTGCACTGATAGCGTAACGGCATCGGTCGTTTTTTGCCCTGATCGAAGAGGGTCAAACCTGACAGCAAAAAGAAAACGATGGCATACAGTGTTGCAACCACTCCAAGTACCAGATAAGCCGAAAAGAACAGAGAGACCAAGCTTTCCATAAAACACCTCAATGTAGTGGATTATTTTGGTTATGTTTCAAATAATCAGAGCGTTATTGGCAACTTTCTTAAAAAGAAAGAACAATTAACGTCAATCCCTGAGAACAATGAATCATATGAAACTTGGTTTCTATTTTGTTCCGGCATTTTTGCGGCTTACTTCAAAAAATCCTCTGTTGTTCCCGTCTATTAAACGAAAAACAGCGGACAGAAGCGGAAACCGACTAGTAACAGCGTCTAACCTTTTGCGTTTTGAACATTTTTAATTGGAAATGCGCTGAACGGCTTAATCTCTTTCAGTACAAACATACTTTGCATTTCTTTAATGCCAGGTAAACGCCGTATGGTTGACATCGCGAAGTCGGCGTAGGAATCGAGATCGGGGGAAACAACCTGAATCAGAAAGTCGGCATCACCGCCTATGCTGTAACAGGCAACGACATCGTCCAGTGCGGTTACCTCTTCCTCAAACTTTCTGGCTTCCGCTTCGCTGTGACTGTCAATGGCCACCCGAACGAATACCATCACGCCCAGGCCAATCTTCCTCCGGTCCAGAACGGCCCTGTATCCCTGAATAATGTCATCGTCTTCCAGCTTACGGACTTTGCGCCAGCAGGGAGAAGACGACAGCCCGATTTTATCTGCCAGCGCCTGGTTGGTGATGCGCGCATCGTCTTGCAAAAGTGTCAGGATTTTAATATCTGTCTGATTCAGCATTGCGTCTGCCAATTTCTTTCTCTCAAGGTGTGTATTAAGCAAGACTCTACCTTTTTAAGCCCGAATGTTAAGCGATATAGGTAACACATTTCTTATTATAAAATGCATACTATTTCACTCTGTGTGAATGACCGGACAGAGAGGTGGCTTATTGCGTCGCGAGTCACGCAGGATTATTAAGCAGAGTTCAGCAGATCTCAGAAGCTGTATAAACACAAAGATAATTGATTAAAAAGGATATTTTCATGTTAGAGACAACACAAATCCTGGCATACATGTCAGCGCTTATGCTGGCGGCAGCGATTCCAGGCCCCGGCATGACAGCCTTGGTTGCGCACAGTGTACGTGGCGGTGCGGTCACCGGGTTTACCATGCTCAGCGGGTTAATTCTGGGGGATTTAATTTACCTGTCCTTTGCCGTGTTTGGCCTTGCTGTTGTTGCCCATAGTTACGGCGGCTTGTTCACAGCAGTCAGTTGGTGTGCATCCCTCTATCTGGCGTGGTTATCCTGGCAATTCTGGAATCACAACCCGGAAGCCATCAACATAGATAAACAGACGAATAAACGGGAATTGACGGCAGCCTGGCTATCCGGCTTAACGATTACTCTGGGTAACCCGAAAACTATCGCTTTCTATCTGGCCATTCTGCCGCTGGTTATCACGCTGGATACTGTGTCGTTCCAAACCTGGGGTTTGCTTTTAGTGCCGCTGACCATACTGGTTCTTGTCTTTGTCGGCGCGGTATTTATCGTTGGTGCGCTGAAAATTCGGCGTTTTCTCGCCAGCTCTCAGGCACAGGTCTGGCTGTTTAAAGGGGCAGGGGTCATTATGTTTTTGGCAGCTGTCAGTATGGCGGCGCGTATGGTCTGAAGCGCAGCCCCGCTATATGTCAGGTAAAACTGGGCCAGGTAAGCACTGGCTTTGAGAAAAGCAGGAAAGCTGGTTGAGCATAAAAAATGACCTCATCAATTTGATGAGGTCATTTTAATAAGCCTACGGTTTAACCAGTCTGATTATTTACCCGCAATACTCAATCCGCTGAAACGAATTTTGGGTGCGAAGAAATCGCGCTCGTAGTCATTTTCAAGCTGATTACCGACGGCGTCGATGGCTTTGATCATCTGGTAAAAGTTACCGGCAACTGTGATGCCGCGTACCGGTTGGAGGCGCTTGCCGTCGCGGCACAGAAAGCCACTGGCGCCGAAAGAAAAGTCGCCGCTGATGGCATCGGCGCCTGAGTGTACGCCTTGCAGCTCAACCAGTTCCAGGTATTCACCCGCAGTGACTTCGGCGTCATTGCTCTGGCCTTCGGCTATCACCAGATGACGCGAAGCGACTCCCAGGCCCCCTTTGGCCGAGCGGGCAGCATTGGCTGTGTTGGCAATGTCGAAATAGCTGGCGGTGTGACTGTTATGCAGCAGGCTTTGTAGCTGACCTTCACCGATCAGAATCGTGTCCTGGGTGGCAAATCCCTCGCTGTCGAAGGCTTTGATGGCAGAGCCGCCCTTTACATAGGCCATGTCACTGACCGTCAGCAGTGAGCTGGCGACCTGCTTATGCAGGGCGTCGCGCCACGGGTTAATGCCTTTCATGGCCGACTGGCCGGACAGGCACATGCCAAAGGCGCCAAACAGGCTGCTCAGTTCACTCAGATTGAAGATCACCGCATACTTGCCGGTCGCTATAGGGCCGCCGTCCAGCAGTGCCAGCGCCGTGTCGACACCGTGATTGATGCAGTAGTTCGGATCGAGCTCGGCAAAGCGACGTCCGGATGACATGCCACCATGCATGGCTTGTTTGCCATCCTGATCAATCAGGGCATAGGTGTAACAGTAAGTGGAACGCTCCTGATGCTGACAGAAGGCGCCATGGGTATTGGCCAGCATACTCAGGCTGTCGGATTCACCAAAACCATTGTAAGGCGCACTTTTGGCTCCTTTGTCGATCACGCCTTTTTCCAGCGCCAGCGACAGCGCGATCTTCTGCTCGATATCCACATCGTCTTGCTGATAAATCTCAGGCGAGTCAGTGGTTAAGCGGCTGTTCTTTGCCTGGATCCGCTGGTGGGCATCTGCTTTGGTGAACTGCGCGCTTTGCAGCGCCTGCTCTACCATGAGTTTCAGGCTGTCCGGATGCAGGGATTCCGAGTAGCTGGTGGCGACTTTGTCGTCTTTGACAACGCGTACGCCAATCACCTGGCCGGAGGTGACTTTGTATTCATCCAGTTCGCCGTTGTTGGCTTTCAGTGACAGGTTATGGCTGCTGCTGGCAAGGACATCCGCTTCGGCGCCCGCAGAGGTAGCCAGTTCCAGTACCTGTTCCATGGCGTGTTGCAGGGTTTGTTGATCCGCCATTAGTTACCTCCCACCAGAATATTGTCTACTTTAAGTGCTGGCTGACCAACTGTGGTCGGCACTGAGCCGCTGACCGAGCCGCACATACCGGCTGCCAGTTCGAAATCCTGACCGACCATACTGATTTCTTTCAGAACCTTCGGTCCTGTACTGATCAGGGTGGCGGATTTCAGCGGACGGGTAATTTTGCCGTCTTCGATTAAATAGGCTTCCTGCACCGCGAAGTTGAATTCGCCCGTGCCTGGCTGAACGGAACCGCCGCCCATTTTCTTGGCGAATATGCCCTTTTCGACGCTGGCTATCATCGCCTCCAGACTGCTGTCGCCCGGCTCGATGAAGGTATTACGCATGCGGGAGGTAGGCGCGAACTTATAAGATTCACGGCGGCCGGAACCCGTTGGCGCAAAACCGGTTTTCTTGGCGCCCATCTGATCGACCATAAAGCTGGTGAGCTTACCGTCTTTGATTAACTGGGTACGCTGGGTTGCCATGCCCTCGTCGTCAATGTTGATGGAACCCCATTCATTTGCCATGGTGCCGTCATCCACGGCGCTGACCACAGGGTTGGCAATCATTTCGCCCATCTGGTCATGGAAGACCGAGGCTTTTTTGGCCACCGAGGTGGTTTCAAGCAGGTGTCCGCAGGCTTCATGGAAAATCACACCGCCAAAGCCATTGCCTATGATCACCGGCATTTCACCCGACGGGCAGTTATCAGCCGTCAGCTTGATCATCGCCTGTTTCGCCACTTGCTGGCCCAGCGATGTGGGATCAATACGAGTGTTAAATTCCCAGCCGGTCAGTGCCCCTGGTGCTTCAAAGCCTGTTGACTGCTCACTGCCATCTTGCGCGACAGCGGTAGCAGCAATGCGGGTGTAATGGCGGATATCACCGGTGTGCAGGCCATTGGAGTTAAATATTTCCACCTGCTGCTGACGCTGCAGAATGCGGCCGATGAACTGGGCAATTTTGGCGTTTTCTGCGCGGGCCGCTTTGTCGGTAGCACGCAGGAAGGCGATTTTGGCTTCCAGGTTGGCGTCCTGCGACAAAGGCTGGCGCACTGGGTGTTTGTCAGTCAGTCGGCTGAAGTTCAGTGCGGATGCCTGCACGATTTGATCGCGGTTATCTTTGGCGGCCAGCAGGCTGGTGACACGCTTCAGTTCTTCTTCTTCAGTGCTGTTGGTGTAACCGTACAGCACTTTGTGACCAAAGAAGAGACGGATACCGATACCAAAATCGATACCGCCGTTGATTTTATCGACATCACCGGCATTGAACTCGACAGAGCCCGACTGGTGGTGCTCGACGAAAAGTTCGGCAAAGTCTGCGCCGAGAAACAGCGCATGGTCGATGACGGCTTTCGCCGTTGATGGGTTTAGCATAATTGCTCCTTGCGTAAATTCAGGTGGCAAGTTGATCCCAAAGCATTGATGAATAATAGTCGGTATCAGGCTTTTTTTGTCAAAGAGACAAGAATCTCTTCTAACTCATCCCAAGGCAGTATGTCCTTATCAATGACTTCAATGCGGGACTCAAACCCTTCCAGAGTGAGTTCATTCACCGAGACTACCCGATTGACCACATTAAAAGCAAAACATCCGCGTTCGGTGTTGACCACGGCTTTCACACGCTGGGCATTCAGGTTAGTAAACAGGGTAAACAGCTGGGAAAAATCAAAATGCAGATCGGTCGCAAAGAACCAGCCGCAGCTGTGATAGCCCTGACCATGGTTTTCTTTGCGGATGAAGGTTTCACCGGGGGCCAGCTCTAACCCCGGCAGCGGCGCGGCCACATCGTCATGATGATGGTGATGACTGTGTGCAGCCTGACGTGCAATGCGAGGCTGTTCCAGCAGCGACAGATCAAGCTGCCCTTGCTCAACCTGAGTGATCATTTGTTTGGCAGGTTCGCACTCGCTGGCGTACTGCTCAAACATCAGCAAATCGTAATCGCTGCAGGCATCGATTTTGTTGGCAACCAGCACATCGGCCAGCGCAATCTGATCCTGAAAATTCTGGTTATCTGTATATAAGCTGTCTGAAAACTGACGCGGATCAACCAGGGTGATCGTCGCTTTCAGATCGATGTATTTGGCATAGCTGTCAGAGGTCAGTTTATTGATGATCTCTTTGGGATGACCCAGACCGGTGGGTTCCAGCAGCAGGCGATCCGGCTTTTGGGCCAGCAGGGCATTGATGCCCACCGACATCGGTAGCCCGGCAACACAGCACATACAGCCGCCCGGCACTTCTTTGACGATGGCGCCCTGCTGGTCGAGCATGGCCCCATCGACACCCACGTTACCAAACTCATTGATCAGAATGGCCCATTTCTCATCGGCAGGCTTGCGCGCCAGCAGCGACAATATGGCCGTGGTTTTACCGGCTCCCAGAAAGCCAGTGATGATATTGGTCGGGATAGGTTTGCTGATGGTCATTGAGAATCCGTCTTACCGCATAACTAAGTTACTGGTCATCATACTGTATGGCGGAAATGAAGGGTAGAGCGAAGGGGCTGGAGTGGAGAGCTCCGGTTAGTCTCGTCAGCACCGAGCGCTGTTCGCGATTTCTTAGCGGTATTTAACAGAGCCGTGAGACTGATTGCTTGCGGTTATTTAGTCACTTTGCTTCCTTTATGACATTTGCGATTTATGCTTAATTAAAGCGGGCCTAACAAAGAATCCGTTGAACGCATAACGGGATGTAGCCTGGGATATCCGCAAGTTGAATCGATAGGAGTGGCATATGCATGTCAGGCTTTTTGAATCATTGCATATATTTTGGCTCTTTGTTGGCATTGCTCTGATGATGCTGCTGTTTTGCGAAATTGGTTATCAGTTTGGCCGGTATGTATTTAAACGAAAAGATAAAGACGTCCCAGGCCCGCTCGGATCTATGGTTGGGGGGCTGCTGGGGATGCTGGCGTTTGTGCTCGCTTTTACTTTTTCCATTGCATCCTCGCAGCACGAAACCCGAAGAGACAATGTGCTTGAAGAAGCCAATATCATTGGCACAGCCTATTTGCGGGCCGATTTACTTGATGAGTCTTCTGAAACCATTGTGAAAGATTTGCTCAAATCGTATGTCGATATCCGTCTCGACGCGGCCAGAGGCAGTGACATCAATGAAGCGCTGAAAGAATCTGCGGCGATCCACCGCCAGCTGTGGAACGCAGTCTCTGTTTACGCAATCGCCAATCCAAGCCCTTTGACTTCGTTGATGATTCAGGCGACCAATGATCTGATTGATATGCATGAAAAAAGAGTGACGGGCGCATTACGAAACCGGATCCCTTTTAGTATCTGGTTGGCGCTGGCAGCGATCACAGCGCTCGCCATGATTGCATTGGGCACCCAGGTGGGTTACTCCGCTAAGCGAAGGCTGATTGCGGTGATCCCCTTAGTCCTTGCGTTCGCGGTGCTGGTGACTCTGGTGGTCGATCTCAACCGGCCGCAAAGCGGCTTGATCAAGGTAAGCCAGCAGTCGATGGTTGATCTTCAGAACAGTATGGATGGCAACAAGAGCGGCAATTAATGTCTGGCTATGAACCTTGCATGCTGGCTGTGCTGTCATTTCTGGCTAATGGCTGATGGCTGATGGCTGATGGCTGATGGCTGAGGTCAGAGTAACCCTGCAACACGCGTCCGGCAGGCATATGATCGGCACTGATTGCTCAAAGGGTAAGTCACTGTTAGACTTCGACTTTCTCTTCTGACTGACCCAACATGCCGATGTTTCGCGCTTTCTTTTTTATTCTGTTCGCTGCTTTTCCTGTCGTCAGCTATGCTGTTGAGCTGGCCGTTGGATTACAAAGTACCTTCACCAATATTGAAATTCAGGACCCGGAACATGGAGATAAAGACGTGGCTGTGATGACCAGCGGCTTCCATATTCTCCCGACCGCCTCACTGGTGTCGTCGCCGTATTACTTTTCTGAAAATTCCAATGTTGGCGTGCAGTTTCAGCTCGACTGGTCGTTTTTCAAATCAGGCCAGCAAGAGCTGCAGGACAGCCAGAAAAACGTCGATCTGGGCACGTCCGTGAAAGGCTATGCCATTACGGCGGTACCTGTGTTGTTCTATCACTGGAACCGTGATGCCGGCTCAGACTGGAATGCCAAAGTCGGCATCGGCTTTGGCGCAGGCTATCTGGATCTGAAAGGCAATTATCAGATCACCCATGTTGCAGAACATCGGGGCGAAACCCGTGATGTGAACTTCGACGGCTTTGGTATGGCCATTAATGTGTATCTGGAAGCCAACAAGGGGCCGCATCAGTTCCAGCTCTATAATTTCAGCCCGGTACTCAGCGAAAAAGAGTATGACTTTCAAGGCCATAATGTGGTGATGGCGTATAAATACCGCTTTGATCTGAATGAGGTTTGGCCGGCGTGGTGATTGTTTTTGCTCTTGGCGGCTAAGAGTGCAGATATTGAATCGCGTTGGTATGTCGCGCTTTGTTTTGGCGAAAATATCACCATTTTAGGATGCGCGTCAGATACGCTTTGCTGGCCCAATGCATGGTATTAACGAGACAGAGATTGTCTGTTTTGGTGAAATCACTCACTGAAAAATATTCTATTTAGTGCATATTGTGTGCGACATGAGCAGTCTGGCAGCTGCGTGAAACAGCATCTTGCCGTATATCGCTAAAGCTTATGCATTCTGGAACTTGATTGAGGGACGGGTAGATATGCCGCATGAGCTCGAATTGATATTAATTGGCTCGGTGCATCATCTCTTCGCGACAAAGCCGCGCGTGCTGGCTGTGTGATACAAAGAAAAGAATAGGACGTTGTTCGTATGGAAAGTGACATAGTTCAGGAAATTTTTGCTGTTGAGGAAAAACTGAAGGCTTCAATGCTCAGCTCAGATACTGTTGCATTAACCGATTTGCTATCCGATAGCCTGGTATTCATTAATCATTTTGGCCAACGGGTATCAAAGCAAGATGATATCGCCTTGCACCGTTCTGGTTTGTTAGCCATTGAATCAATCGAACTGCGTGATTTTCAGGTGGTACCACAAGGAAATATCGCTCTGGTTCATGTAAACGCAGACATTAAAGGGAAATATGATGGCGCTAAGGCCAATGGTGTTTTTGCTTTCACTCGCGTTTGGCTAAAGCAAAACAACCATTGGCAGCTCATTTCAGCCCAGTCGACAGTTATCTCATAACAGATAAAGATTAGAGTCGCGCAGCTGACTGTTTTCAGCAGGCTTTGCGAGTGTGTGGCAACGCCTGATGAGGTGTTAGTTGTTAATCGAAATATATGAAAAGGAATTCAAAAATGAAAATTGCTTTAGTGACGGGAGGTACAAAGGGAATTGGGCTTCAGACCGTCAGGCGTCTGGTCGAGTCAGAGTATAAGGTGATCACATGTTCTCGTTCACAAGATACCTGGGCAACTGTACTCGAGATATTTCCTGAACTGAGCGTTGTGGATTATCAACAATCAGATATATCCGTTGAGTCCGATCTTGACAATTTGTTCCGTCATATCAGGGCTGAATACGGTTCACTGGATGTTGCGGTGAATAATGCATCACCCGCTCTTTCCTCAAGAGGAAATTTCCATGAAGTTGATACCTCATTGTTAAGAGAAACGCTGACGATGGATTTCTGGTCGCAGGCTTTGTGTTTAAAGCACGAAATCAGTCTGATGAATACGGGCGATTCTATTGTCAATATCAGCTCAGTAAATGGCTTGAGGCCAACGCCGAATGCTTCAATGTACAGTGCAGCCAAACATGCCCTAGAAGGACTAACACGTTCATTGGCCTTGGAAAATATAAGCTCAGGCATTCGTATTAATGCCGTTGCTCCCGGTGTTACTTGGACGCCTCGTTGGGAGGAGCGGCAGATTGATGTCCCCAATATCCGGGCAGATGTGTCCAACGTTGTGCCGATTCAGCGTTTTGCCAATACTGACGAAATCGTCAATGCTATTGAATTTTTATTATCTGAGAAAGCCAGCTACATTGTGGGGCATACGCTGGTCGTAGATGGTGGGTTATCGTTGGCATAAGCGGTTAACAGATAATGATAAGTGTCGCGCAGCTGACTGTTTTTATCCGGCTTTACGAGTGTGTGGCAAAGCAGATGAGATGGTGGTGTCATTCTTCAGGCGAAATGGTGATTAATGAGTAATCTTCAGTACGTGTCTCTTGATGAAATAGAATCAGACAAGTTCATTCCCATACTCAATAAAGCGAGTACCAGAAAGCACCTCATTACTCATGATGAGTTTGATTCTGATCTTGCAGAAAAATGGATTCGCGACAAGATCGAAATTGATGATCTTGAAGGTTGTATAGTGAGAGCCATCACCGTCGATGACGAGCTAGTCGGTTGGTGTGGAATTCAATTATCAGAGCTTGGTTATGAGATAGCCATAGTCGTTGATGACCGCAGTTGGGGCATTGGGAAAATGGTTTTTAGATCGCTAATCTCATGGGCTCATGATTTTGGCCATGAAGTCGTTTATATCCACTTACTGCACACACGCCCTGAATATGAGTTCTTACGTAAAATATCTCAAAGCGTGTTCCCAACGGAAATGATAGGCGATAGGTTCACAACCTATGAGCTCAACGTAGCGGAGTGTCTGGCAGGTAAGAAGCAGAATTAATCCAACAGAGTGAGACATTCCGAGAATGAAAACCTTGAGTATCGCTGCAATCTGGAATGGGGAAACCTTAGCACGCCTGTGTCCCAATCGCACTGACAGGGAGGGGCAAGCCTTTTGTTCACAAGATTCAGGGAAGCTCAACTGTGGTTTTGGCTCATTTTTCATGCCACTTCAGCCTCCAGCCTCTCAGGCATGAAGAGAAACAGCGCAGAAGACGCGACAAGCAGCAGGCCACCAATGGTCCAGCTGACAGAAATGCCGTAATGATCTGAAATCAATCCGAAAAACAGCGATGCAAGAACGCCGCCGCAAGTGATCATGAAAGAGCTGATGGACAACATGGTTGAACGGATACGCGTTTCTGTATGCTCATGGAGCAAGACACGTTCGGAATTATTGCCGGCGGTGAACAGGAAGAAGAACAGCAGGTAACACAGGGTGAAGCTGATAGGTTGCGAGGTATTGGCTAAGGCAATGAAGGCGATGCCGGCGGCGACTCGGGTCGAGAGCATCAGGATTTTGTGCGACCCTTTCAAGTGTCTGACTAATCGGACGGACAAAATTGACGAACTGGCAGACATCAGAAAGTAAAGGGCAGAAAGGCATCCGAAAAAGGTGACCCCATAACCTGTGCCATGGATGAGTTCTGCCAGATAAGGTTGCCAGTAGTTTTCAATCCCGCTCAAGACCATGCCAAACACCAGCGTGGTCTGCATCAGCCGGCGAAGCACCGCATGGCGGAAAGCGGTTTTGATGGCTTGCAAACTTGTCTGGAAAGCATCGGTTTGATGCTGATCTGCGGGTGAAGGCACAGGTTGATCTTCTTCAAGAATCAGTGCCAGCGTGATCACTATCAGAACCAGACTGGCGATGGCAACCAATACGATATTCAGATCATACATATTTAACCCTGAGAACCTTGATGGCGGCGGGAATGAGCGAGATGCAAAGTCGGGCAGCCAGCCACCGATCAGGGAGCCAGCCGCCAGTCCGAGCGTGACGAACACATGAATGGTTGCAATCGCGGAATGAAAAGATTGCTGGCCGGGTTGGCGCCGGAAGCTGTCGTAAAACCAAGCGTCAAGCGTACCGGAATATACGGCTTTTGCTGTTCCCAGCAGCATGGCTGCAATCAGAATGAAGGGCAGGCCGTCTGCAAAGTACAGCACGATGCAGCCCAGAATGTTGACCAGCAGCGAGATAAGGTAAGTCTTCCTGCGCCCGTAGGTATCTGCGACACCGCCCAGAGGGATTTCAAGCAGGGCGGTGCTACCGATCCAGACCGCCATGACGATCCCGATATCCATCAGGCTGAGTCCTCTCGACTGGAAAATCAGTATCAGTACCGGAATCATGATGCCCACAATCGTCCAGTGGAGGCATTGTTGAATCCCGAATCGGCGTGTCAGTCCTTTTTTGCTCATGCTGATGTTCTCTGTGATGCTGAATGTTCGCAAAGAATCTCATATTGATTCATTGTTTCAATGTAATCTCATGAAGGGTCGTATTATGATGCTTTGAGTGTCGGGATGTGATTCGGAGAACACCAAATGGATGACAGGTTGTCGCAAGCAGTGTGTGCCCTGCTTAAAAAGGAACTCAGGAAAAGTAAAATATCCTATCAGCACTTAGCGGATGAATTGGAAATCTCTGAAGTGAGTGTGAAGCGACTGTTGAATCACGTGCAGCCCCTGTCGATGCAAAGGCTGATTCGTATCAGTCGTTTGCTGAACTTGCCATTGTCGAAGCTGCTTGAAGAAGCGGAAAAAAATATCTACACCATTCCCGTTTTTACTCAAGCGCAGGATCAGGCTTTTTTCGAATGTCCGGCTTTGTTTACCTTCTGGTCTGAGTTAACAGAGCACAGGACGGTGAATGAGATTGCTGAACGGTATGGCCTGAACGAGGCTTCAATCTACCTTTATCTGAGAAAGCTTGAGATCATCCAGCTGATTGAGATCAAATCTAATCGATCCTGTCAGTTGTTGGTCCCGACACACACTTCTTTTGAAAAAGGGGCCCGGTTCCCCATTTACTTCACCCGAACGGTGCTGAACCGTCTTCAGGCGCGAGTGATTGATCTCCCTGCTGAAGACAATCAGGCCTTTTTGATGACGTTAAAAGCAGAGCTGACGCATGAAGAGTTTTTGGAAGTCATGCATAAGTTAGATGACTGGATGTTCAATTTGCTGCGCGAAAGCCAGGATGTCAGAGCGCGGGAAGGGCTGAAAGTTGCCTCTTATACCTTTGGCTTTATGGCGGCTAAGGGGGCCTTTCATGACAAGCTGCCAGACATTCCCAACCTGACCGATGCGGTTCAATGATGCTGTTGCCAAGTGCGTAACGCTGCTTCAGTGTTGTGAAGGGCTATCGGAAGATGCGCCTTCACTTAACCGCTCCACCAGAAAATCCACCAACAGCCTTACTTTCGGTGACAGCCGGACGCTGGACGGAAACAATGCCCAGATGCCTTCTTTGTCGTCGCGGTATTGGGTGAGCACTTCAATCAGCTCGCCGGATTCCAGATCCTGCTGGATATAGTAATCCGGTAGCTGGATCAAACCCAGTCCCCGGCGGGCGGCGTCGCGCAGGGCGAAGCCGCTGTTGCATTTGAGACGGCCTGAAATACGCAGTGCTCTGGATTGTTGTTTGTCTTTGAAGCGCCAGACATCGACTGAGCCAACCAAACACTGGTGTTTACTCAGCTCCGACAGGGTATGGGGTTCGCCGTGCCTGTCAAGATAATCGCGGCTGGCACAGACGTAAGATTGCCGGGTCGACAGACGGCGGGCGATCAGGCTGGAATCTTCCAGACGGCCAAGGCGGATCGCCAGATCGACGCCGGACTCAATCAAATCCAGCTTCTGATTGGTCAGCATGAGTTCTACGTCGACCTGCGGGTACTGTTCTAAAAACTGATTGATCAGCGGTGCCAGGTGCAGCTCGCCGTAGGTGACGGGGGCGGTTACCCGAAGCAAGCCTTTCGGTGAGGTTTGCATCTGTGTCACAGCCAGTTCGGCCTGCTCGAGCCCTTCAATCAGGTGCTTGCACTGCTGAAAATACAGAATACCGGCTTCTGTGAGCGAGACTTTCCGTGTGGTTCGGTTGAGCAGCTTGACGGCCAGCCGCTCTTCCAATGCCGATACGCGGCGGCTGACTTGGGCCACGGATGTCGCGAGTTTCCTGGCCGCCAGCGTGAAACTGCTCGATTCTGCCACAGCCACAAATTCGCTGACGCCTTCCCACTGTGCCATTGGATTGTCCCTTGATTGGATATTGGTGAGCTGATTATTACACATCCGTAAAAATGATTTGCCTGAAACAGTCATTATTTACAAAACAGAAGGTTTTATACTGAGTGTCATAGTAAGCCTTTGATTTCTCCTTGCGGAGAAATGTGTACTCATCAACGAACAAGGAAAACAGCATGGCACTGGAACTCAAACCCGGACAGACATCGATCAAATCAAAAGCTGCCGTTGCCTGGGCGGCGGGTGAACCGCTGAAAATGGAAGAAGTGGACGTACAGTTACCGAAAGCCGGTGAGGTGCTGGTGCGCATTGTGGCGACAGGTGTGTGCCATACGGATGCTTTCACCCTGTCCGGCGATGATCCGGAAGGTATTTTCCCGGCGATTCTGGGCCATGAAGGCGGCGGTATTGTTGAAATGGTTGGCGAAGGTGTGACCAGCGTCGAAGTGGGTGATCATGTGATCCCGCTGTACACCGCGGAATGCGGCGAGTGTAAGTTCTGTACCTCGGGCAAAACCAACCTGTGCCAGGCGGTGCGTGAAACCCAGGGCAAAGGTCTGATGCCGGACGGCACCACGCGATTCTCAATCAATGGCGAGCCGATTTATCACTATATGGGCTGCTCAACGTTCTCGGAATACACAGTGCTGCCAGAGATTTCTCTGGCGAAGGTGAATAAAACCGCGCCGCTGGAAGAAGTCTGCCTGCTGGGTTGCGGTGTCACCACGGGCATGGGCGCTGTGCTCAATACGGCGAAAGTGAAATCCGGCGATACCGTGGCGATCTTCGGCCTGGGCGGTATTGGTCTGTCTGCCATCATAGGTGCACGCATGGCCGGCGCCAGCCGTATTATCGGCATTGATATCAACGAAAGTAAGTTCGCGCTGGCGCAGCAACTGGGCGCGACCGATGTGATCAACCCGCAGCATTTCGACAAGCCGATTCAGGAAGTGATTGTTGAAATGACTGACGGCGGCGTAGATTTCTCGTTCGAGTGTATCGGCAACGTGAATGTGATGCGTTCGGCGCTGGAATGCTGCCACAAGGGCTGGGGTGAGTCGGTGATTATCGGTGTGGCCGGTGCCGGGCAGGAGATCTCCACCCGTCCGTTCCAGCTGGTGACTGGTCGGGTCTGGCGCGGTTCTGCTTTTGGTGGTGTGAAAGGCCGCTCTCAATTGCCGGGCATTGTTGAACAGTATCTGGCCGGTGAGTTTGGCCTGCAGGAGTTCATCACGCATACCATGGGTCTGGATGAGATCAATGAGGCGTTTGATCTGATGCATGAAGGCAAGAGCATCCGCAGTGTTGTCCACATGGACAAATAAAGCCAAACTGAACCCAAATCAAGCATGAACCATACAGCCACAGGCTGTGTGGTTCGATTTCAAAGGATGATGTGATGACTTCTGAATCCCAAAACCTGCAGCATGTCAGCCAGAACAAAACGTTTGGCGGCTGGCTGAAACAATATACCCATGCGTCAGAATCGCTGAACTGCACCATGCGTTTCTCAGTTTTCCTGCCTTCTGCCGCCACAGCGGAGCATCCGGTGCCAGCGGTGTACTGGTTGTCGGGTTTGACGTGTACTGACGAAAATTTCTCGCAAAAAGCCGGTGCTTTTCGTGTGGCTGAATCGCTGGGGATCGCGCTGATCATGCCGGATACCAGCCCCCGCGGTGACGATGTGGCCGATGACGACAATTACGATCTGGGGCAGGGCGCAGGGTTTTATCTCAATGCGACTCAATCGCCATGGGACAAGCATTACCGCATGTATGACTATATTGTGGAAGAGCTACCGGCACTGATTGAAGCCCATTTTCCCGTCTCTAGCCTGAAGTCGATTTCAGGTCACAGTATGGGCGGTCATGGCGCCCTGACCATAGGGCTGAAAAATGCCGACAAGTATTGTTCGATATCGGCGTTCAGTCCTATCAGCCATCCTATGGTTTGCCCCTGGGGGCAAAAAGCCTTTCAGGCGTATCTGGGCAACAATAAAAAAGACTGGCGTCAGTATGATGCCTGTGAGCTGTTACGTCAGGGACAGGCTTCGCTGCCGATGCTGGTCGATCAGGGCGATGCAGACAACTTCCTGGCAGAGCAGCTGCATCCTGAGGCATTACAAGCCGCCGCCGCATTGCATGATTCCGCGCTGGAACTGCGCATGCAGCCCGGTTATGACCACAGTTACTACTTCATTGCCAGCTTCATTGAAGATCATCTGCGTTTTCATGCCCGGTATCTGCTGAGCGGCCGCAACTAAGGCCTGACAGCGCGAGCCACTGCAGGGTACGTTGAAACGTACCCTGATCAGGCGGTTTGCTATGCCTTGACTTCCTTACAAGGTAGTATTGCCCAAACGCTGCTGATACAGGCAGCGAACTTTCATTAATCAGGACGTAACTGAATGGAAAAAGTGGCCATATTTGTGGATGTGCAAAACGTGTATTACACATCCCGGCAGAGTTATCAGCGAAACTTTGACTACAACGCCTTCTGGGCCAAAGTGACCAAAGACCGGGAAGTGGTTGCTGCGTTCGCGTATGCCATTGACCGTGGTGATCGTAAGCAGCAAGAATTTCAGAACATCCTGCGGGCCATTGGTTTTGAGGTCAAACTGAAGCCTTTTATTCAGCGATCTGACGGCTCGGCAAAAGGTGACTGGGACGTTGGCATCACCATTGATGCTCTGGAGCACACAGGCATGGCCGATGTGGTGGTGCTGGTATCCGGTGATGGCGATTTTGATCTGTTGCTGAATAAACTGCGAGTCGATAAAGGCAAGCAGGTTGAGCTGTATGGTGTGCCTGATTTGACGGCAGCCTCTTTGATTAACGAAGCCAGTACATTCGTTCCCATTGATGATGCGTTGCTACTTTAGTAAACCAGGTTCACTGGTTGATGATAAAAAAACACGCCCGGTTTACAGGCGTGTTTTTTGTTTCCAGAATAATGTTCAGGGGTGATCACAGCATCAACTCTGGACGATTTTTGTATTGCTCCAGCGCCTCCGGGTTGGCCAGTGCGCCGACGTTCTTCACCGGCTGCTGGTGGACTACATTACGCACCGCCAGCTCAACCAGTTTGCCTGATTTCGTACGCGGAATATCGGTGACAGCCAGAATCACCGCAGGGACATGGCGTGGCGAACAATGTTCTTTGATGCGCTGGCGAATCCGGGCCTGCAGGGTGTCGTCGAGCTGCTGCCCTTCGGCAAGCTGGACAAAGAGCACAACACGGACGTCATTCTGCCAGTTTTGTCCGATCACTATGGAATCGGTAATCTCGTCCATCGGATTGACCTGACGGTAGATTTCCGCTGTCCCGATGCGCACACCGCCCGGATTGAGCACCGCATCGGAGCGGCCAAAGAAGACTAAGCCGCCGTGACGGGTCAGCTGAACAAAATCACCGTGATGCCAGGTGTTTGGATAAACCTCCCAGTACGCACTGTGATAGCGCTTACCGCCTTCGTCATTCCAGAAACCGACAGGCTGGTGCGGAAAGCTGTTACAGCAAACCAGCTCGCCCTGAGCGTCGATCACCGACTTTCCGTTATCATCATAAACCTGCACATCCATGCCTAACGCGCGGCCCTGACATTCGCCACGGTACACAGGGCTGATGGGGTTACCAATGGCAAAACAACCACAGATGTCGGTGCCGCCGGAGATCGACGCCAGCTGCACATCAGATTTGACAGACCGGTACACATAGTCGAACTGTTCCGGCGCCAGCACCGAGCCGGTAGAACACAGGGTTCGAAGGCTGGCCAAGCGATGAGTCTGGTTGGGCTGATAGCCCTTTTTCTCAAGCGCCTCAAGATACTTGGCTGATGTACCGAATAAGGTAACGTCTTCCTGATCGGCCATGTCCCACAGCACATTGCCATCGGGATAGAAAGGAGAACCTTCGTAGAGCACCAGCGTCGCGCCCGCCGCCAGCCCGCTGGCCATCCAGTTCCACATCATCCAGCCGCAGGTGGTGAAATAGAACAGGCGATCCCCTTTGTTCACATTGCTGTGCAGCATGTGTTCTTTGAGATGATTGAGCAAAATGCCACCGACACTGTGGACGATACATTTGGGTTTTCCTGTGGTGCCGGAAGAATAGAGTATGTAGAGCGGATGATTGAACTCAACCTGCTCAAATTGAATTGCTGATGACTGACACGTGGCCAGCGCTTCATCCCAGTACTGGTAGCGCTCAGCTAACGGCGCTGCAGCAGGCGGCGCCATGTCAGTAAATGGGATCAGCACCACTTTCTCTACGCTGTGCAGCTCCGTCAGCATGGCATTGACTTTGTCGATGCAGCTGTGGCTTTTGCCGTTATAAAAATAACCATCGGCCGCGAACAGGAGTTTCGGGCATGTCTGGCCAAAGCGCTCTACCACGCTGTCGACCCCAAAGTCCGGCGAGGTCGACGTCCAGATCGCCCCAATTGCGCTGGTGGCGAGCATGGCGATCAGCGTTTGGGGCAGGTTAGGCAGATAACCGGCCACGACATCACCGTGCGAGATGCCTTGCTGGCGCAGATACTGGCTGAGCTGTGAAACCTGATCATACAAGTTTTGCCAGCTCAGTTGCTGGCGTCGCTCTGCCTGTCCTTCACAGTGAAACACAATGGCCGCTGATTCCGGTGCCTGTTTGGCGTAGGCCAGCAGGTTTTCAGCAAAGTTCAGGCGGGCATCCGGGAACCAGAGGGTGTCTTTGGCCGGCTCTGCGCTGCCAGGGGGGCAGTCTGTCACTCTGCTGCCTTTGTCACCGATGACGCCGCAGAAGTCCCACAGTCGATCCCAGAACTGTTCACTGTGCGTGACAGACCAATGGTGAAGCTGCTGATAGTCGTGAAACAAGGTGTCTTCCTGCTCGCTCAGATCCACCATAAACTGGTACAGCAAGCTGTCATGAATACTGTCTTTGGTCGGCTGCCAGAGAATTGGCGCTTGATCTTCTTCCAGATGATGGTCTTGCATGCTCATCGTTATCGTCCTTATCGTGATGGCTTACGTCTTAATCGCAGACCTGGCGTTCTACATGTGATGTCGCCTTGATGCTTTTATTGTGGCGTATTATCCGGGTGAGCCTGTGCGAAAGACGCCAGTTTCTGGCAGGCCGCATCGATTCTGACCAGTGTCGGGTAGGGGGACAAATCAAGCTCAAACCGGCGCGCATTATAAAGCTGAGGCACCAGACAAATATCGGCCAGCGAGGGCGTGTCGCCACAGCAGAAGGTGCTCGGCTGATTTGCCTGCCTTGCCGCTACTCTGGCTTCCAGCGCAGACAAACCCTGGTGCAGCCAGTGGTGATACCAGGTGAGCTTATCTTCCTGGCTCACACCTAAGTATTGCGTTAAATAGTTGAGAATACGCAAGTTGTTCACCGGGTGAATATCACATGCAATGCTCAGAGCCAGTTCGCGGCATTGTGCTTTTTGCCAGGGATCGCGGGGCAGAAGAGCAGGCTCAGGATGGGTGTCTTCCAGCCATTCTATAATGGCCAGCGACTGGCTGAGGTGACCAAGCTCCGTATCCAGTGTCGGTACTAACTGAGACGGATTGATGGCCTGATAAGCCGGTGATTGCTGCGCTTTATCCACCAGAGACACCGGGTGGCTGGTATAGCTCAACCCTTTCAGGTTGAGCGCAATACGCACCCGGTAGGCGGCGGATGAGCGGAAATAGTCATAAAGCGTCATCCGGCCTCCTTGTTAGTCTGGCTGATGGTGGTTCAGATCGGCAGGATCGTACTGATGCTGGTATTTCACCACCGTCTGTTCAATCGCGCCAAAGATGGAGTCGCCATTGTCGTCAAACATTTCAATTTTGACTTTGTCGCCAAACTTCATGAAAGGCGTAACGGCTTGACCCTGATCGATGATTTCCAGCATCCGGCGTTCAGCCAGACAGCAGGAGCCGCTGGAGCGATCAACGTTAGAAACAGTGCCGGAGCCGATAATGGTGCCCGCGCAGATATGACGGGATTTCGCCACGTGTTGCACCAGTTCGGCGAAGTTGAACGTCATATCGACACCGGCATTGGGCTCACCGAACAGCTCATCATTCAGGTGCACGCTCAGGCGCTGATGGACTTTGTAATCATGCCAACTGTCGCCCAGTTCATCCGGTGTGACAGCCACAGGTGAGAAGGCCGAAGCCGGCTTGGACTGAAAGAAACCAAAGCCTTTGCTCAGCTCTGCTGGGATCAGATTGCGCAGCGAGACATCATTGACCAGCATCAGCAATTTGATATGGCCGTGGACTTCTTCGGTGCGTGTACCCATTGGGACATCATTGGTGATCACCGCAATTTCACCTTCAAAATCGATTCCCCAGCTTTCATCGGCCATTTCAATGTCCTGGCGCGGGCCGAGAAAACCATCGGACATACCCTGATACATCAGGGGATCGGTCCAGAAGCTTTCCGGCATTTCAGCGCCGCGTGCCTTGCGAACCAGTTCGACATGGTTGACGTACGCACTGCCGTCTGCCCATTGAAAAGCCCGCGGCAGCGGAGAGGCGCAATGTGCCGGGTTAAACGGGAACACATCTTGGGCAATGCCGTCGTTGAGGTTGCGATACAGGTGTTGCAGATCCGCCTCGACCTGATCCCAGTTATCTAAAGCAAACTGCAGCGTCGGCGCGATGTTGTGTGCATGTACGGCTTGAGTGAGATCACGTGAAACGATAATCAGTTGTCCGTCACGGCCTTGGTCTAAAGAAGCTAATTTCACGTTTTACTCCTTACTTTACAATGTAAATCTAATGCTTGTTTTTTCGCCTGTGGATCACTTACGGTTGATCCAGGAATACACATAGTCTTTGTTTTCAACACCTTCCGGCAGATCCGCGACTTCCAGCGGATATCGGGTGTCGATCATCACCGCCACTTCATCGGTTTCTTTTTTTGGCTGCGACTGACTGGCCGCCAGCGCTTTCGGATGCGGACCATGCGAGAAACCGCAAGGGTGGTGGGTGATCATGCCGGCTTCAATATTGTCGCGGCTGAAGAAGTTGCCTTTGTGGTAGAACAGCACTTCATCGTAGTCATCGTTGTTATGATAGAAAGGCACTTTCAATGCGCCCGGATCAGACTCGATCGGACGAGGTACGAAAGTACAGATGACGAAACCATTCGCGACGAATGTGGTATGTGCTGACGGCGGCAGGTGATAGCGATGGCTCATCAGCGGGCGAATATCACGCCAGTTCAGTTTGAAGACGGTCAGGTTCCCTTTCCAGCCTTGTGCATCGAGCGGGTTGTACGGGTAGGTGATGGTATTCATCTGCTCGCGGGCTTTCAGTCTGACCTGCCAGCGCTGATCATTATTTTGCTGCGCCAGAAAGGCGTCATCAATGCGCGCGTATTCCAGCACCGCCGGATCATACACGGCATGCTGACCTGCCAGGCCGCGATCCGGCATCTGATATCCGCCGTTGGTCGCTTCAATCAACAGCATAGAGACAGGTTCGTCGACCTCAATGCGCCAGCTGGTCGCGCGGGGAATGGTGATGTAGTCGCCTTCTGTGAAGGTCAGGTGGCCATAATCACAATACAGCTGGCCGCTGCCCTGATGAATGAAAAGCACTTCATCGCCATCACCATTGCGGACCAGATGGTTCATGCTTTTTGTGGTATTCCAGACTCTGAGTTTCAGCTGGTTGTTGAACAGTACCAAAGAGGCATCCCAGGGCGATTCGCCCGGCTGCTCAAGGCGGGTCGTGTCTATGGCGCGGGGGCGTAAGGGGCCTTCCCACTCCACCCAGCCCGTTGGCGGATTGCTGTGATACATGTGGCTTGCAGGGCCAAAGAAACCTTCTTTACCGCATTCACGTTCATACGTACCTTCCGGCAAGTCGCAGTGGGCCTGGCGTGAGGCTTTACCTTCTATAATCGGAAATTGAAACCAGTGACGCATCTTTGGGTCCTCATTGACGATGACAGCCTGCGTTTGTCTGCAGCGACAAACCCACTGTCCCTATCCTTGTGTGCCAGACGCCCTGGAAACTCTGATGGTCGAGTACCGGCACATCTGGCTTAACATAGTGTTAACCTTCTGCTTTAACTCTGGTTGAGAGCGACTTAACAAGCAACCCCTTAAGCAATATTCACTTTTGCAAAGTGTGCGGTTTTTTTTACATAACTGTATGTTCTTATTGATGGTCTAAGTCGGTGCTCTGCTTCGTTTTTTCAATCTGGCCTGACAGATGCTGAGCAATCAGGGGTATGTAAAATTATTGTTACACTGAATGGATTGTGCGATTCCACTCAGATGGTTCCATTGCGATCCCTAAAACGCCTACCCTTAAACGAGAAGGGACAGCTCCAGACTTTTCTGTTGTTTATTCGCAGCTCGCCAATGGTTGAGCCGGAGAAACAGACCGTTGAGCTGATGATTGCCAAGGTAAGGCAGAGAGACATAGAAGGTTGTTTTATGGGCAAAGCGACAAAGTATGTATCTAAACAGCCGGATGAAAACGGCTTTATTCACTGGTCTGACGATGAGCACCAAATCTGGCACGATCTGGTGACAAGACAACTTGGCTGCATAAAAGGCCGGGCCTGTGACGAATATATCCAAGGGCTGGAACTGCTGAATCTGCCTGTCGATCGCGTACCGCAACTGGCGGAAGTGAACAAGGTGCTGATGAAAAGCACAGGCTGGCAGTGCGTTGAAGTGCCGGCGCTGATTAATTTCGACCGCTTCTTCAAACTGCTGGCAAATAAACAGTTTCCGGTCGCCACATTCCTGCGTAGTCGTGAAGAATTTGATTACCTGCAGGAACCTGACTTTTTCCATGAAGTGTTCGGTCACTGCGCCATGCTGACCCATCCGGCCTTTGCAGAATTTACCCATACCTACGGCCGTTTAGGCTTTGCTGCGTCCAAGGAAGAGCGGGTCTATCTTGCGCGTTTGTACTGGTTCACTGTCGAGTTTGGTCTGATGCGTCAGCACGGTGAGCGCCGGATTTACGGTGGCGGTATTCTGTCTTCACCGGGCGAAACCGAATATGCGATGACCAGCGATAAACCGATTTACAAAGTGTTTGATCCTGTTGATGTGTTACGCACACCGTATCGTATTGACATCATGCAACCGATTTATTTTGAGATTGATGGTATACAGCAACTGTTTGAGCTGGCACATCAAGACATCATGAGCATGGTTCATCAGGCCCAGTCATTGGGTTTGCATGCACCTTTATACCCACCGAAGAACAAGGAGCAAGTTGGGGAATATGTCTGATTTAACTGAATTGAAGTGTGAAGCCTGTCAAATTGACGCCCCTATGGTGACAGACCATGAAATGGTTGCGCTGACAAAAGCGATTCCAGAGTGGGAGGTGCTCAATGTTGCAGGTATCAAGCAACTGGAAAGGGCGTACAAGTTTAAGAATTTTAAGCTGGCCTGGGCGTTTGCCAATCAGGTGGCAGAGATGGCCGAAGAAGAATTCCATCACCCCACCATCACGCTTGAGTGGGGTAAAGTGACGGTAAACTGGTGGAGCCATTCCATTAAAGGGCTGCATAAAAACGACTTTATCTGTGCCGCGAAAACAGATCGTCTGTTTGAAAATTAAACACTTTATTGATTGCCAAAACACGTCAGTGAGTAAAGAATAACTGTTAAGCGCTGGATTACCGGCGCTTTTTTTGTTTGCTGTTACTGGTTGTGCGGTTTTAGTGTGTCAGGATAATTGACACTGTATCGTGCTGAATCTTGGTCCGACGTTGTCAGTGTGCCGATTCAGCAGGCATCCCGGGCCAGACTGCGCGAATGGAAAGTCTTGCTGCCTCTCTGATGGTCTTTCCGGATTCGTGTTTTGCATTTCGCCTTGCAAAATGCGATGCAAGTCACAAAAATTTACAGCTCATATCCGAAACAGGCTCGTCTCCCCGTAACAATTACCCGGCACTTTATTTGCATGATAAAGATCACATTCTTGTCGTGGTTGTGCGATTTGACAGGAAGTGGAATAGCTGTAAAGCAATGTGGCGTATCACGGGTCGGTATGATCCGGACAATAACAGAAATGGGGGCGGCGCTATGTATGACGCAGAGATGAAGCTGAACCATCAGATTGTACAGTTTCTGGAGTATAAGCTTCAGACACTTCACGAAAATATCCGCGAAAATATCACTGAACCACCTGAACTTTATACGGCTATGCTAGCGGTGCTCACGCAATATATGGCCGGCCTGAAGTCTATCACCTGTTTGCTCAATCATGGCTTTGTGCCGCAAACGCGGGGGATTTTTCAAACCCTGGGTGAAGACTATGAAGACATTATCTTTCTCAGCCTGCCCGCCTTGCATGGCACCATGACCCATCTGCATCATGCCTATCTCAAGCGTGTGGCCGGTGAAGAAGACTACGGTTATTACAGCCCGGTGTCGCGGTGTGAAATCAGAAACCAAATCCGGGAAGCGAATGGCATCAATCACAATGTTTTTCAGCTTTACCCGAAGCGGCAGGCGCTGCAGGTTCTGCGTCCGTTAGGCGACAAACCCTGTTCTGCCAATCTGGCCATAGAGTTACATCGACACTTTGCCTATAAAGCCGTGCTGCTGACGGTACTGACGGCCAAAGTGGCTGATGAACAAGAAGTGATGCGCGAATGCCTGAATTATCGTGCACACCTTGAGATGGTGGATCCAGAGGCTGTGGTGATGCCTCAACCTAAATCTCAGCCGCGTCCGCAGACGGCGCCAGCACCAATCGCGAATGATATATCTTATGCGGCAATAAGATAACTGACACAGCTACTGCGCTGTACCCAAACACAAGGCAAGTGTGATAACGTCATGTGATGTAAGGAGCCATTGCGATTGCAATGGCTTTATCGGTTAAATGGACGAATGACAGGCATTGGGAACAGCATGGCAGAAAAGAAAGCATTAGATACTAAAATCATCACCGCCGGCCGCTCGAAAAAGTGGACTCAGCAATTAGTGAACCCCCCGGTCAGCCGCGCTTCTACCATAGTGTTTGATTCAGTCGCAGAGATGAAGCACGCCACCGCCAACCGGGCGAACAAAGCGCTTTTTTACGGCCGCCGCGGCACCAACACGCATTTTGCCTTTCAGGATGCCATGGTTGAACTGGAGGGTGGTGTGGGCTGCGCGTTATACCCTTGCGGTACTGCTGCGATTTCTAATGCCATTCTGTCATTTGTAAAAACGGGCGATCATGTTCTGATGGTCGATGGCGCTTATGAGCCAACGCGGGATTTTTGCGACAAAGTGCTTGCGAAAATGGGGGTCGAAACCACCTATTATGATCCTATGATTGGCGAAGGAATCCGGGATTTAATTCGTCCGAATACTACCGTTCTGTTTCTGGAATCACCTTGCTCCATTACCATGGAAGTGCAGGATGTCCCCACGCTGGCGCGTATCGCCCATGAGCACGATATTGTTGTTATGCTGGATAATACCTGGGCTTCGCCTATCAATTTTCAGCCGTTTGAACATGGTGTTGATATCTCCATTCAGGCCGCGACCAAGTATATCGTCGGGCATTCGGATGTGATGTTAGGCACAGCAACGGCCAATGAACGTTGCTGGGATCAGTTACGTGAACACAGTTATCTGATGGGACAGTGTACCTCTCCTGATGACGTGTATCTGGCGATGCGGGGACTGCGTACCTTGGGCGTGCGTCTGCGTCAGCATCAGGAGAGCAGCCTGAAAGTGGCCCGTTGGCTGGCTGAACGACCAGAAGTAGACCATGTTCGCCATCCGGCCCTGCCGAGTTGTGAAGGGCATGAGTTTTATCTTCGGGACTTTAAAGGGTGTAACGGATTATTTTCCGTTGTGCTGAACCGGGGTAATACGGAAGCGCTGACAGCATTGCTGGATGGCATGGAGCATTTCAGTATGGGCTATTCCTGGGGAGGATTCGAAAGCCTGATCCTGGCCAGTGAAGATGTCAATAAACTGCGTACTGCGAAGAAAAAAGCCTTTGCGGGCCCGATTTTACGCCTTCATATCGGATTAGAAGATTGCGATGATCTTATTCGGGATCTGGAAAAAGGATTCGACAGGCTGAACGCGGCTCTGACGGCAGAGTAAGATTCCTCACTTTCATGATGACAGGCCACTTGATGTGGCCTTTTTTGTCTCTGGCTGTTGATAAATACCGAACACATTTTAGGTAAGTTTCTGAAATAGGCTAGAATTTAGTCATATGACCTGTTTGGGTCACTTGTGGCTGAACGAAAAGGAGAAAGGCCATGAAAAAATTATCTCTACTATTGTTAGGGACATGGGTATTGGCAGGTTGTACCAGCATGGATTCGGAATACGGTGTGGGTGAGTACACACTATTCCCTAAGGCTTATGTTAATGAAGACCCTTATGACAGCATTTATCACTTTGGATTTAACCAGGGCTGTGAAAGTGCATTAAGTCTGAAAGGTGTGGTGGATACTGAATATATGAAAGATATTGCTCTGAATAATTCAGATACCCGCTATAACGAAGGTTGGGATGACGGTAAAACGGCGTGTGACGATGGTCAGCGACGACTCATGGAAAGTAGCCACATACTGGCTGGTGAACCTAAAGTGGCGGAGGAAAATACATATTAACTTTATGTGACGGAAAACAGGCGACATTACTCGGATTGTTTCCTGTCACAGGAGAGTAAAGTCATGATTTATATTCATTGTTGCCGCCACTCACGGTTAGTAATAAATTTATTAGCTAAGTTTTTTGTTTGAGTGAAATATATATCTTACTGTTTGGTTAGATATGGGGCAAAAAAACAGACCTTTCGGTCTGTTTTAGAACGCATCGGGAATAATGTGGATAAGAAATAAACCTAGCCCAAGTTCTTCTTTTTGTTTTTCCACAATTCTGGTGCGTTTATGCCGCTAAGGATTTACCCATTGAATGGACTTGTCCTTGGTGGAACAGCACCGGCACAACAATGTGTACTTCAGTCAGAATTAAGTAACTGTTGTGTTCTGCTGGTGTATGCAGCTCTACAACGACTTGTAAATTCTGATCAATTGCTTTCTGAAGCGCTCTTGTTGTGGATGTTTTTCCTTTTCCGGCAAATGGACTAAATTTTCCATTTCGGGCATACACCCAAATGGTGAAAGAGTGTTCGTCTCTTTCAAGTTGCTCGATGAAATCAACGATGTGTTTCATTTCCAGTCCTTATTGTCGAGTCAATATCTGAATATTGACGCGACTATTATGAAATACCCGCAATGAAATTCAAATTCTTTGATGGGATTTATTTAATATTGTGACTTAAGCGATATTTTTGTGAAATTTTGTTGCCCTATTTTGTCATAGGCATAGAAAATGATATGTACAGTGTTTCTTATTAAGTGTTCTTTATACGTATCTTGCTAAGAAATATCGTTTTTATTGATTTTTTAATAAAACCATAATATCGAATAAAGAATGAGATACTTGAATGTAAAACGGTTATATTTCCAGTTGTTGTTTTAATCACATGTTTATTTTTATTGCTAAAAGGTATATTTGATGATCGGGGAATCGAACGTATGTGCATGGGCTATGCATCAGCCTCTTGAGCGGGAATACCATGATGCAGAATGGGGCCAGGTTGTAACAGATGACAGAATCTTGTTTGAATTCATCACCTTGGAAGGTGCTCAGGCCGGTTTAAGCTGGTATGCCATATTAAAACGTCGTGAGGCATACCGGCAGGCTTTTGCCGATTTTGACATTAAGCGCTTAGCGGAATGGGGCGATGAAGAAGCGGAAGCGATTCTTACCGGGTTTGACATTATTAAGCACAGGGGCAAGGTTAATTCTGTCTTTACCAATGCAAACGCCGCGCTGGCGTTACAAAAAGAGTTCGGCAGTTTGTCGGCGGCATTGTGGCAGTTCGTGGATGGCGTGCCTATCAATAATCGCTGGGAGAGCAGTGATCAGGTGCCTGCGAGTAGTGAGGAATCAAAAGCCATGAGCAAGTTCCTCAAAAAGCGAGGCTTTAAGTTTGTCGGTGAAACCATTTGTTATGCTTTCATGCAAGCGGTAGGTATGGTGAATGATCATCTGGTTGACTGCTATTGTTACGAGCGCGCCGTCATGAGCCAGGGGGCAGCAGCCAACAGCAATAGCAAGTAAAACAAGCATGCAGTGCGTCTTTTTATTCTCAACATCATTGAAAAGACAGAAAAGACAGAAAAGACAGAAAAGACAGAAAAGACAGAAAAGACAAAAAAGTGGTTGTGCGGAGTCAGTAGCAGGAATGAGTATGTCAGAGTCATCAGACCAGCATCATATCAAGGGAAAAACCATTCGCACCGTGACCCTGGTGGGCGCGATTCTGAATGTTTTTCTGGCGGTATTAAAGATTGGAATAGGTAAGGTTGCGGGCAGTCAGGCACTCATAGCAGATGGTGTACACAGCTTCTCTGATTTAATGACAGATGCTGTCATTTTGCTGGGCTCCCGATACTGGATGGCACCCGCAGACAGCGGCCATCCCTACGGCCATGGCAAATTTGAAACCCTGGCGAATGTTTTTATCGGGTTGATGCTGGCACTGGTCGGAATTGGTATTGGCTGGGACTCGATTGAAACGCTCAGCGACACACCTCCGCCAGCGCCTGGAATGCTGGCATTTTATGCTGCTGTCGCTGCGATTGTGATTAAAGAACTGCTGTACCGCTGGACAATGCATGAAGCAAAGCAGATCCATAGTGCGGTTTTAAGGGCAAATGCCTGGCATCATCGCAGTGATGCGCTCAGCTCTGTGCCTGTTGCTGTCGCAGTGATTACCAATGCCATTTTTCCTTCGCTGAAATATCTGGACCAAATTGCGGCATTACTGGTGACGGGTATGATTCTGAAAGCGGCATTCGAGATCATCTTGCCTGCTTTTAATGAACTGACCGATGCCCGTGGCAGCGAGGATGTGGAACAACGCTTGGTACACATGGCTGAAGAAGACAAAGACATTCGTGAAATCCACGCGATCCGCAGCCGCCAGACGGGGGGAAGCTTGTTACTGGATTGCCATATTCTGGTGGATCCTGAGATGTCGATTGAAAATGCCCATGCGATAAGCGAGCGGTTTAAACAGAACATTATCACCCAGATGGACAATGTCATCGATGTGGTGATCCATATTGAACCTTATACCTGTGAAGAGAGGCTGGTGAACCCGTGCTCGCTGGACGAACAGCTTCATCAGCAGAAGAAGAAACCAAATCGCTGAGGGCGCAGCTCATTAAGCCTTTTGGTACTTTTTTATCTTCCCGTCTCATTTGTGATTCTCTTTTATTGCCGTGATCTCACTAGGCTTAAAATGAAAATACCGAATATGTGTGTCATCTAACCGACTGTATATTTGGTTTTTTTTGAACCTTCACGGCTGGTCGGTAGCAGACTGGCTCATGAGAGACCGGGGGATGTATGCCGCTCATTCGTATCAAATCATTACCCTTCGCGGGCGATGTTGAAGTAAACGTTGCCTTGGGAATTTTATCCCAGGCCATTGCCGACGCCACTTTGATTCCCCAGCAGCACATTATGATTGTGTGGGAGTACATACCTGCGGGCCATTTCGTGCATGGCGGACAACTGGCGAATCAGCAACCATCAAATTCGCATCCTGTTCTTGTTGATATGGTTGCACCCAATTTCAACACCGAAGCGCAAATTGCAGCCATGCTGGAACTGATAGCCAGCAGCCTGTCACATACCTTGCCGATTGCGCAGAACAACATTTTCATCAACTACACCCCGGCTTACAGTGATGGTGTGTATGACGATGGCCATGTGGTGGAATGGGAAAACTAACGACAGCCGTGCGATCGCTCAGGTGCCTGTGACGGACTGGCAAAACATTTTTTTGTAATGCCATGAAACGCAGGTAATTCGTGTGTAGAATGGGCTGATTTTTTATTAAAGTGAGCCGATCATGCTGCATATGATTTCTGCGTTGCCACCTATGCTGGCATTATTTATGGCGATTGTCTGTGAGGTGATCGCAACCTCTATGCTGCCTAAAACGCAGCAATTTACTCAACTTGTGCCCACCTTAGTTGTGTTAACTGGCTATGGTGCTGCATTCTTTTTGCTTTCTGTGACGGTAAAAGTCGTTCCCATTGGTGTGGCCTATGCCATTTGGTGTGGTGCCGGAATTGTCCTGGTCGCCCTGATCAGCTGGTTGTGGTACGGACAAAAACTGGATCTGTATGCCTTGATCGGCATTGCATTTATCATGGCCGGCACACTCATCATCAATGTATTTTCCAAGTCCTTAGCGCACTGATAGTCCGGTATTGCGTGGCATTTGTTGCTCAGTGGTATCAATCTGCATGGCTGTCCGGGCTGATAAACCTGATCAGTCACACAAAATCAAAAGAAAGAATAAGAAAAATATCGCACTTTTCACCAGTGGAAAGTGCGTAATTATGTATTCGATATGCAGTCGCCTGAAGCCGTTTTTTCCTGCTCCAGCAAGACGGCTTGTGGTTGAATGCTGTCCTGCCACAGACAGTCTATGCTTGTAAAACAATGAACGGCAGACCACAGAGTTTTGCGTCATCTTTGTGCATGGTTCGAGTGAAAACAGTTGCCCTTTAAGGGGCACAGCTCAGAGAGGGGGAAGTTGAGCCGGGCAAGAGACAGCATGCCCTGTTTTACCTGAACCCATTTCGTTGTCATCAGAAAAGCACCTGCAAAGCACTGGCATGGCAGTTGTCTATGCCGCTCCCATTCTTCGGAGCTTACACTGAGTGAAATAGCATTAAGGCGATGAATAGCCATGCTGCAAATTGGTGATAATATCTAATTTATAACATTTGGTTAGACATTTATCTGGATCTTGTTGCTAATGTAAAAGCTTTGTTATCTTTAGCCCGAGATAAACTGAGATGGAAAGTCTATGAAAGCACGTGAAGCGAATTTTGACGGATTGGTAGGGCCTACGCACAACTACAGTGGTCTGTCGTATGGTAATGTTGCGTCTGCCAAAAATCAGGCGGCGCCATCTAATCCGAAACAAGCTGCCAAGCAAGGCCTGGACAAAATGAAGGCCCTGGCCGACATGGGTATGTTGCAGGGTGTGCTGGCACCGCAAGAGCGTCCAGACGTCCACACTCTGCGCCGCCTGGGTTTCACAGGCAGCGACAAATCAATTATTGAACAGGCTGCGAAACAAGCGCCTAAAGTGCTGGCTGCGTGTTGTTCGGCGTCCAGCATGTGGACTGCGAATGCAGCCACTGTGTCGCCATCGGCGGATACTGCTGACGGCAAGATCCATTTCACACCGGCAAACCTGACCAATAAGTTCCACCGCTCGATTGAACATGAAGTGACCGGCCGTATTTTGCGCAGTACTTTTGCCGACCCTGAATACTTTTCTCACCATTCGGCACTGCCAGCGGTAGAACATTTTGGTGATGAAGGCGCAGCGAACCATACGCGTTTCTGTAACGAATACGGTGAGCACGGCGTTGAGTTTTTCGTCTTTGGCCGTCACGCTTTCGATACCCGTCACCCGGCGCCTAAAGTGTTCCCGGCCCGCCATACGTTTGAAGCGTGCGAAGCGGTTGCCCGTTTGCATCAGCTGGATCCGGCTAAAGTGGTGATAGCGCAGCAAAACCCGGATGTGATCGACCAGGGTGTCTTCCACAACGATGTGATCGCAGTAGGTAACAAGAATATCCTGTTCTGCCACCAGCAGGCATTTTTGGATCAGCAGGGCACTTACCGCTCTCTGAAAGAGAAAATGGGCGAAGGCTTCAACATTATTGAAGTCCCTACCAGCGCTGTGTCTGTTGATGACGCTGTAACCAGTTACCTGTTTAACTCTCAGCTGATCGAAACGCCTAACGGCGAAACTCTGCTGGTTCTGCCGGAAGAATGCCGTAAAAACGAGAATGTCTGGCGGTATGTTGAGCAGCTGATGGCAGACCAACGCGGTATTGATCAGGTAAAAGTGTTCGACCTGAAACAAAGTATGGCCAACGGCGGCGGCCCTGCGTGCTTGCGTCTGCGTGTTGTGCTTAATGAGCAGGAAGTGCGTGCAGTGAATCCTTCAACCCTGATGAATGATGGCTTATACGGCAGCCTGACTCAGTGGGTTGATAAGCATTATCGTGACCAGATGGTTGAGGCTGATCTGGCGGATCCACAGCTGCTGGATGAATCCCGTGCTGCACTGGATGAACTGACCCAGATTCTGTCTCTGGGATCGGTATACCCGTTCCAGCGCTAAGCTTCTGTTACAGCTTTTCTCCAAGCTAAAGCGGTAAGCCATTAAGGCTGCCGCTTTTTTCTTTTTTATCATTCGCTTAAATCTGACACCATCAGCTGTGTATCCCTCTATACTTGTCAGACAGAGTGATACCATGCCGACTATTCTCCTGGCCATTCTTCGCCATGGCGATGCCCGTTTTTTGATGCCGGGACGGTATGAAATTCGCACAGTCAGCTAACATCAAAAGCAGTTAAAATGCGAATAACTATCATTTGTGATATTTTGTTTTCAGACCCTGCAATTAGGAAGACAGAGAATGAAAGAGTTGATAACACGCTGGTTAAAAAGAGATCCCGATCCTGCCACCCGGGACGAGCTACAGAACCTGATTGATGCCGGTAATGAACAGGAACTGACCGAGCGTTTCTCTGGTCGTCTCGCGTTTGGTACCGCGGGGTTAAGGGGCATAGTGGGTGCAGGCCCCAACCGGATGAACAGGTTGGTTATTCAGGAAACGGCGACCGGGCTGGGGCAGTATTTACAGCAAACTGTGCCTCAGGCGACCCAGCAAGGCGTTGTTATTGGCTATGATGGCCGGCCAGATTCAAAAACCTTTGCCCATGATGCCGCATCGGTATTAACGGCACAGGGCATCAAGGTTTACCTGACGGTCACGGTCGCGCCAACCCCGCTGGTGGCTTACGGTGTCACAGCCTTAAAGGCGGCCGCAGGTATTGTTGTGACAGCCAGCCATAACCCGCCGGCTTACAACGGGTTTAAAGTGTACTGGGGCAATGGGGCGCAGATTATTACCCCTCACGATAAAGGTATTGCTGCCGCCATAGATAAAGCAGCGATTCAGCCACTTGATCTGATGGATCTCAATGAAGCCCAGAGTCAGGGCTTACTGGTTTGGCTGGATGATGAGTTTTATAACGATTACAGAGCATCGATTAAACAAAGTGCATTACTACAAAATCATGCCAAACCCGATGCGGTCAGTATTGCTTACACTGCGATGCATGGTGTGGGCGCACAAATGGCAGAAACGCTGCTGGCCGACGCCGGATTTACCCACGTATACAGTGTCGCCGCTCAGCGAGAGCCGGACGGGACGTTCCCGACGGTAAATTTTCCTAACCCTGAAGAGCCGGGCGCCATGGATCTGGTTATCGCGGAAGCGGAGAAACATCAAGCGACTCTGGCATGTGCTAACGACCCGGATGCCGACCGTTTTGCGGTGGCGGTTCGCACCCCTGAAGGCCAGTATAAAATGCTGACCGGCGATCAGGTTGGTGTCTTGCTGGGGCATTACTTGCTGACCAGAGCGAATCCTGAAACCAGCCTTGTCGGCACCACGATTGTCTCTTCCAGCCTGCTGCAAAAAGTGGCGTCGCGTGTCGGTGCTGATTACTACCAGACACTCACTGGTTTCAAATGGCTGACCAATATTGCGATGGAGAAGCAGCGTGAAGACAGCTGTTTCTTGTTTGCGTATGAAGAAGCGCTCGGTTATACCGTGGGCAATATGGTGTGGGATAAAGACGGTTTATCCGCCATGCTGGCGTTTGCACAAATGACGGCGGAGCTGACTTCACAAGGGCGCACCGTGTGGGATCAGCTGGAAGCCATCTATCGCGAACACGGCCTGTATGTCAATTCACAGGTCAGTATTGCGCTGTCACCGAACTCTCCGCCTATCGGCGACACCCTGCGTCAGCAACCGCCTGAGGAAATTGCCGGGCGGAAAGTTGTGCGTATCGATGATCTGAAATCCTCCACACGCTACAAGGCTGATGGTTCAGTCGAGACGATCGATCTGCCCGCCAGTGATGTGTTGATTTATTTCCTGGAAGATGATTCCAGAGTGGTCGTCCGCCCTTCAGGAACAGAACCTAAACTGAAATGCTACTACGAGGTGGTTGAGGTCATTGATCAGATCGACACCCTGGAGCATGCCTATCAGCGCGCTCAAAGCAGTATGGACGAACTGGTGCAACGTCATCAGAACAGTTTGACGGGCCTGACCGACAGGTAATTATTTGTCGCTGTCTGAACAGAAAAACGCCAGTTCTGTCGCTGGCGTTTTTTTGTTGATAACCGTTGCCATATACGATGCGGTGCTGGTTGCTGCTTTCGTGAAAATGGCTGGCCGGGCAGGTTATGAGTCAGAGCCAGACGCGTGACCGCTCAGACTGGCATAACGGTGCAGCAGCTCTGTCAGCGACTGAATCCAGCCGAAGGTGTCTGACGGGGCGTTTTTCAGCAGCTTCTCTACTTCCTGGCAATGTTGCTCCAGGGTGACGACTTCCTCCATCTGGAAAGCCATAGCATAAAAGTGCCACAGCAGCAGCCGTGTCATTCTCTCGGTATTTTGTTTTGCCTGCTCAGAGCCGGAAAAGGCGGAAGAGACTTCCCCTAAAGCAATCGCCGACATTCTGAGCATGGCGTCAAACTGGGCTGCACGCAGGCGATCCGCTGTTTGGGTTTCCTCCGGCTCAAAGCTGAACAACTCTTCCATAACATCCTCAGGGACCATACGGCTGAGGATACGCTGACTGAACTCTTCCAGTTCGTGGCGGGGCATAGTGAGCAGACAGTTTAATGTGTAATCCCGTTGCATTGCTCTCTTTCTCCGGTAAGGCTGCAATTTCGAATGGCCCGTATTTTGCGTGATGATGTGAAGAATTACTACCGCTGTCATTCAGTTACAGCCGTGGAGCCCTTTACGCATGCGGTCTGGCGTCATTTAGTTGACACAGGATTGACAAAAAATGAGCAAAATTTAGCTATCTTGCATGCCACAAAGTAATCAAATTATGCTGAGTGTGCATATTCAGCAGTTAGCGAAGATGAAGGTAATGACAGAGTCTGAACAACAATCTGCCCATACTTCAGCCCGATATTTGCCGGGTAAGAATTCTGATGGGGGCGAGCCACCACGCCGCAGCAAGTGGAAAATTCTGCTTGCCCTTATTCTGGTTGGCAGCCTGGTTGCCATAGGTGGGCTGGGCTGGACGCTCAATAAACAGATAGCGGATAAATTTGCCGGCCAGCTTTGGCAGCTCCCGTCTGTGGTATATGCCCGCGAGCTGGTGCTGGAACCTGGAGCACAGGTGCGATACGAAGATTTAGTGAAGGAGCTGCAAGCCCTGAACTACCGCAAAGTCAGCAAGCCGACCCGGGTGGGTGAGTACAGTACCAGCCGCCTGAAAGTGGAATTCATTCGTCGCCCCTTTCAGTCACGCAGTGGTCCCCAGCAAGCACGTCATGTGATTGCTGAGTTTAGCTACAGCTCGGTTAAGCGTGTCGTCGATGCGAACACGCAACGTGAATACGGTATTTTTTCTGTTGAACCGCAAATGCTGGGTATGCTGGAAACGGACTCCAACGAGTTGCGCTTGTACAAACCGAAATCAGAGCTGCCTTCCACGCTGATTGATGCACTGCTCGCAACAGAAGACCGTGATTTTTATACCCATGACGGTGTGTCTGTGGTTGCCATCGGTCGCGCATTTCTGGCGAACATGAAAGCGGGACGTACCGTGCAGGGCGGCAGTACGCTCACTCAGCAGTTGGCAAAAAACCTGTTTTTATCCAGCGAACGCAGTCTGTGGCGTAAGTTCAAAGAAGCCTATATGGCGTTAATCATTGATTATCGCTACAACAAAGATGAAATCCTTGATGCGTACCTGAATCAGGTCTATCTGGCGCAAAGCGGCTCGGATGCGGTTCACGGTTTTGCCCTGGGCGCCCGTTTCTATTTTGGTTTGCCGCTGTCTGAACTGCGTATTGATCAGCAGGCCCTGCTGGTCGGTATGGTCAAAGGACCGTCCTACTATAATCCCTGGCGTTATCCGGAGCGTGCGAAAGAGCGCCGGGATCTGGTGCTCAGCTTGCTGCACGATACTCAAAAGATTGATGATGAGACGTATAAAAAAGCGATCAAGCAAGATTTAGACTTGCAGCCAAAAGGGCATGTCGCTGGCAGGCAGCCCGCATTCTTTAGCTTATTGAAGCAAGAGCTGAACAAGCGTGTCAGCCAGGGTTATAAACCGGGTCTGGGTTTACGCGTTTATACCACACTGGATCCTATTTCCCAGGCCAGTGCTGAGGGCGTTGTGCGGGCAAAAATGGCGGCACTCAAGAAGCAGCACGGCAAACAGCTTGAAACCGCCATGGTCGTTGCAGATCGCCAGACCGGTGAAATCCGCGCTATGGTCGGCGGCAGCCGTCCTGAGTTTGACGGATTCAACCGCGCACTTGATGCCCGCCGTCAGATTGGTTCTGTGGTGAAACCGGCGGTTTACTTGTCGGCGTTGGCACGACCAGAGCGATTTACTCTGGCCAGCAACCTGGATGACAAACCACTGACGCTGACCGATGAAAAGGGGAAAACCTGGTCTCCCCGTAATTATGATCGCCAGTTTCGCGGTGAAGTGCCTTTGGTTCAGGCGCTGGCACGCTCCTACAACATACCGACAGTGAATCTGGGGATGTCTGTTGGTTTAGACAACGTGGTGGATACCCTGGTTGATCTTGGTGTTGATCGTGGCCAGATCCCTCAGGTACCGGCAATCTTACTGGGCGCCTTTACTTTGTCGCCGTATGAAGTGACGCAAATGTACCAGACCATTGCCAATGAGGGGCGCCGCAGCGAACTGACGGCTTTGAGTGCTGTGACTGACAGCGATGGTGAGATGATTTATCAGGCATTGCCGACGGCGAAACAGGTGGTCTCCAAGCAATCTGCCTGGCTGACCATGTATGCCATGCAGAAAGTGGTCTCTGAAGGCACAGCCCGTTATCTGGACTCGATCCTTCCGTCACTGAAGCTGGCCGGTAAAACCGGTACGTCTGATGAAGGCCGGGACTCCTGGTATGTAGGCGTTGATGGCCGTGAAGTCGTGACAGTGTGGATGGGCCGGGATGACAATAAAAATGTCAAGCTGACAGGGTCCTCAGGCCCGCTGCGCCTGTATGCGGATTACATACAGCGCCGTGATCCTGAACCGGTCAAGCTGCAGGAACCTGAAAATATTACAGATGTTGCCTATCAGGTTAACCAGCAAGGCGGTTTGACGCAGGCCTGCATCGGTCAGGTTGAATTGCCTGTCTGGGATAAAGACGGCCGTCAGTCTCAAGGCTGTGAAAATAAAGTCTCTACCATTATTCGCTCGATCTTTAATTGGTAACAGTGACTGAAAATCATCAGCGGGTCGGTTACAATGCCGACCCGTTTTTTTATCTGAAGAGTAACCTTTTATGCGGCTTCTCAAGCGTACGGTTCATCCTGATATCTCTGATTTGAGTGGTTCAGTGTTTTACCGTGAAGCAGCCAGAGCAATCATTCTGGACGGTGACAATATTCTGATGCTGTACACCGCAAGGTATCACGACTACAGCTTACCCGGCGGCGGTATTGATGAAGGAGAAGAGATCGAGGCCGGGCTAATCCGCGAACTGCAAGAAGAAACCGGCGCCCGTAATATCCGTGACATTGTCCCTTTTGGTCTCTACGAAGAGTATCGGCCATGGTACAAACCTGAGTTTGATATCATGCATATGAAATCATTCTGCTTCACCTGCCGCATCGACAGTCAGTTAGGTGAAACGCAGTTGGAAGCGTATGAAATCCAGAATGGCATGAAACCTGTCTGGATGAATATCCATGACGCGATAGCTCATAACCAAGAAACGGTCGCAAAAAGCGATAAAAAAGGAATGTCCGTGGAGCGCGAGTTGTTTTTGCTTCAATGTATCCGTGATGAGCTGCTAACTGTGACTGAGAATGCCTGACTCTGATGTCATCCTAAAGTAAGTAATTGATTGCATTGTTCAAGACAAAAAGTGAATTCGCTCGATAAATGGTAACTTCACAGTTATTTTACACGCGAAATGGACGGAAACTGCCTATGATTATATCCATGTCATCGTATTTCTGGAGATAGTTATGGCTTTATTTGTTCGCAACATTTTTTTTGTCGCTCTGGCGGTATTTCCTCTCTGTGCATCAGCGGCATGGAAACTGGATAACAGCCAATCGCAATTGCGATTTTTATCCGTAAAAAATAACAGTGTGATTGAGCAGCATTCATTTAAAGAAATCGAAGGCTCTATCACGGATCAGGGCGAAGTGCAGGTGATGCTGGATTTATCCAGTGTAGACACACAAATCCCCATCCGGGATGAACGCATGAAAGCGATGCTGTTTAATGTGTCGGACTTTCCCAAAGCAATGCTGGAAGGTGAGGTTGATGTGACCGGGCTGGCGGATCTGAAACCGGGAGAAACACTGACTCAGCAAGTGTCTCTTAAGCTTAATCTGCATGGTGCGATTAATCCGGTCAATGCGGATTTGCGGATTACACGGCTGGTTGACGGCACGTTGATGGTCAGCAGCCAGAGCCCGATTATCCTTGATGCGAAAGCCTTTGGCCTGGAAAAGGGAATTACCGCGTTACAAGAAGTCGCGAATTTGAATGGCATACTGCCAAGTGTCCCAGTCTTTGTGAATCTGGCGTTTGTGCCTGAGCCATAACCCTCTGAATTATTTTGACCTTGGCGGTCCCGCTCATTATGCTCTTGTCTTATTCACATTGAATACAGGGAATGGTCATGAAGCGTGTGGTGGTCAATGGTAAGCAAATTCAACCGGGAAAAGTGGTCTGCATAGGCCGAAATTATGCAGCCCACATCGAAGAGCTAGGTAATGAAGTGCCCGAAGAGATGGTCATTTTCATGAAGCCTAACACTGCGATTGGAGATCAATTACACGCCACCCATGGTGGTGAAGTGCTGCATTATGAAGCCGAGATCGCGTATCTCTATCATGGCGGCCGGTTCAGCGCAGCTGCTCTGGGGTTGGATCTGACCAAGCGTGATTTGCAATCTAAACTGAAAGGCAAAGGCTTGCCGTGGGAGCGCAGCAAGGTGTTCGAAGGAGCCGCGCTGTTCAGTGAGTTCGTCGCTTTGCCCGCTTCTGATTCCCCGCTTGGATTAACGCTGCACATAGATGGCAGCCTGGTTCAGAAGGGCGACACAACCTTCATGCTTTACTCACCGGACGTTATTCTGGCTGAAGTGCAGAAGGTCATTCCGCTTGAGGATGGCGATGTGGTGATGACCGGGACGCCGAAAGGGGTTGGTCAGGTGATAGCAGGGCAAGAGTTTCTTGGTGCATTAACCTGTCATGAAGAAGAGCTGGTCAGTATTGGCTGGACAGCAAAGGACTGACACCTTCTCAGCCGGAGACAAGTGAACACAAAGCGGTAGGCATCCATGTTCGAAAAACGTGATTTGGTTAAACTGGCCAATATGAAAATGCCTTTTGGCAAATACAGTGGCCGGGTACTTATTGATTTACCTGAACCTTATCTGCTCTGGTTTGCCAAGCAGGGTTTTCCGGATGGCGAGCTGGGTCGATTGCTGGCGATCACGCTTGAAATGAAAATTGAAGGGTTAGAAGAGGTTATCAGGCCATTAAAAGGTTTTCGCCTTGATGCTCAGGCCTGATCAATATCAGCTATCAGAAATTAACAGGGAGCCGTCTGGCTCCCTGTTGTGTTTACTGGCTCAGAAAGGCGTAGCCTGCCACAAACGCATTTTCCTGAAACTGGCGCAGTCCTGTGCCGCGGAAATCGACTGACAACGGGCTTCTTTTCAGCTTTTCTTTGATATCGGCATTGCTGATAAAAGTGACATCCAGATCGTCAATCAGCTGAATAGCGGTTTCCATTTTGAAGCTTTCAGCGCTTCCCGCATGCTTGCCACGCGTTTCGCGGGTTTTAATGACGATGTGCTCCACCTGGTAGTCTTCGACCAGCTTTTTGAAGCTTTTCTGAAATTGACGCATCTGTTGGTTGTCAAAGGCATCGCTAAGCACCAGTTTCTGCGATCGGCAGTCAGGAATTGAAAACATCCCTTGTTTCAGTGACAGCAGACAAAGGTTAGCTTCTTTACCTTTCAGCTCAACGGCAAAAATTTTCATGGTATATCTCGAATAATGACTATGGCGGCTATTGTAAGCCAAGATAAGACGGGCTGTCAGTGATAATCACTGTGTGACGCTGATTTTTTACCGGGTTTCGCTGCGTTGCATTTGGGTGAAGCGAGAGAAAGGTTAAAGGGCTTTAACATTTTTCAAACAATCTTTTCTGCTTAGTTATAAATGTGCTTATACTTTTCATATCAAGCTGTTGACTGTGATTAAGGGATATAAGATGAGATTCAGACTTACGCCCCCTTTAGTGTTTTTAATTACCCTGGCTGCAATGTATTTGCTGGCTCAGTATTTTCCGCTATGGCGTTTCAGTTTTCCCGGCAAGATTTTATTGGAATGGGTATTCAGTGTATTGGCAGTCGGTTTCGGGCTGGCTGGCATCATGGCCTTTGCCCGTGCGAAGACGGCAATCAATCCACTTAAAACTACACGACTGGTGACCTCTGGCGTCTACCGGGTATCAAGAAACCCGATTTACCTGGGTTTGCTGTTGTTGCTGGTGGCGGTTTTTCTTAATTTGTCAGCCATTTCCAGCCTGATCATGATTCCTGTGTTTGCCATTTACATGAATTACGTGCAGATTGCGGCAGAGGAAAAAGTACTGAGACACGCATTTGGCCAGCAGTACCAGGAGTATTGCCAGCAGGTCAGACGATGGTGCTGATAGGGATCGGGTTATAAAACAGGGAGCTGTGTGCTCCCTGTTTTGGATCTGAGGATTAGCAATCCGCAACGGAATGTTTAGGCTTTAGCGGCTGGCCGGCAAAGCGAATACCACGCCAGCCATATTTCATGAATGTCCGTATATTCATATGATCGGTGCCATCAGGGTTGTTCAGCACAGCATCAAAATAGTGATGCCCAAAACAGGCTAGCGTTTCCTGTTCAGAGAGTTTGTGCTGCTGGGCAAAGGCGAAAATACGGCACGAGCCTTCATTGCTGCCCGCTTCGTTGGCAAGCGTTTCATTGCCCAGACCATTGCTGAATGCCGTCGGCCTGTAGTCGTAGTGCTGGTCTATGACACTCAGGACGTTGTCGAAAGCAACGCTCGTGGGTGATTCCTTGATGGTTTTGAGCAGCGTATCCATGCTGTTCTCCTGCTTCAGTTATATTGGGGGAAAACGGGGGAAGCCCCGTAGCAGCTCTGCATATCCGGCATCATGCGTCGGATATGCAAAAGCTATGAGTGAGTTCAGGTGTATTGCTGTCTTGCTTAACGTTTACCTGATTTTTTGGACTGCTGTCTCAGCGCGTCGTCCAACTCTTCCGGGTACAGGATAATGCCTTCCTGATCCAGGTTCGGAAACACGACAATCGCCAGTTCGTCGTCTTCTAACCCTGGTGTCCAGCGGCTGTGCCATTTGTTGATTGAAATCGATTCAGGCTTACATTCCGCCCAGTCTCCGGTTGCCCAGGCTTGCGCGAACTCCTGATTGGGCCAAATTGGCACACAGTCTTCATCCTCGCTGTTTAACATGACGCAGCCGTGTTCGTCGGTCAGAATCCAGATCTGCCCCTGACTGGTCACTTCTTTCAGCAGGTATTGACATCTTTTTTCCGCATCGTACTGCAAAATAGTGTCAATTTGTTCGGTGGATAAAGGGGTGGTGGACATAGTTGGATCCTGTTTTCGGATGTTGATTATTATGATTTGTTGACTTGGCGGCGCTATTGGCAGCATTTAGAAAAACGGCATTATAGATCGCCCAGAATCAACTGCTCTAAGCATAGTGGAAAGCGGGATGGGAAGAAAGGGGGAAGGCCAGGCGAAAAAAATGCCAGCAGAGACTGGCATTTCTGATGAGAAGCCTGAGTTATTTCAGGGTATAAGGTATCCGGACGGTCAATTGGAAATCAGGGGCATCAGCCGTTAACCCTGCCGCTGCACCCACGTTTATGGTGGTTTCTCTGTTCACGGCATAGTTGGCACCGAACGAAATAGTATCCAGTTGCAGTAATTTCGCATCGTCAGGATACCCTCCGTTCACTTTCGATTTCAGTATGGTTTTGTGGTTCAGGCCAATGCTGAATGAGAATCTGGGGTTGACGGCAAAACCCATACCTGCGCCCAATGAAATGGTGTCACCCAGATCAATGGTGTTGACTTGTGTACTTGGGGCTTGATCCGTTGCCGGGATTTGTATGCTGACATCATCTTTAATGTTCCAGATATAGCTGGCATTAAGAAACAGCACGGCAGGGTCAAGTGGCATGATCATAGTGACGCCCGGCTCTATGCTTGGAAAGCCTGAGCCTGTAGGCAACTCTTTGAAATCATTGGTGCTATCAATAGGTACCTCATAAGGTGAGCTCCCTGTGGTACTTTTGAAGCGCAGGCTGCCTATCCAGTAGGGGGCTTCGAGCATATTGAACTGGTACTTAAATGCCGCTTCTATATCCCCCAAATCGTTACCTTCAACTGTCTTAGTGGTGGGACTGTTGGAAGGGCCATTGATATCCCGCTCGGAGATGGAATCGTTACGGTAAACCCAGGGAATCCTGGCTTCGACTTCTAGCCGGTTGGTGATCCCGTAACGTCCGGTAAGGCCAAACGTCATGGTGGTTCTGTCAATATCACTGGCCCGTATCAGGCCAACAATGAGTGATGGCAGAACGGTATAACCGACCACCGAAACGGTATTGGAGGAGTTCTGGGTATAGGTTAAGGAAGAATCAAGAACGAACGACCCTTTCGGTGTCAGTACCCCTGGTCTTTCCAGAATGTCTGTCACTGTCTGAACCTGACGCGACTTTTGTTGGGTTGTTGTAGATTCCTCTGCAGCAACCGTGGTTGAAAAGATCGCTATCAGCGCTATAAGGCTGTGTGTGTTAAACTTTCTCACGATATCCTCACTTTGTTTGCAAAGGTCACCCCAAAAAATGGCAGTCAGTTGCACTGACTTGTCATAAGAATAGTCAAGCATTCGATAAAAAGTGATCAATAAAAGGTTATTTTTGTCTTACTTCTGCATCCTGATAAAAACAGTATTAATCTCAATACAATTATTAGTAATGAGATTGGTGAATCCATTCTTAGAAATAAGGACGTTCAGACAAAGTAAATAGAGGAATGCGTGTGGTTTTTATTGCCATCGTTTTTATTAAAAATAATACAAACTAAAAAGTGGCGAAAACTAGTATTAAGTTATCTCTCGTGGCAACACGGGGGAGCAATAAAATAAAAACTCAACATATTTGGAGTCTTAATCATGCGTAAATCTAATCTCGCGCTGTTAGTGGCAGTCGTAGTTGCATCTCCACTGGCTCTGGCTAGTGGCTATCCTCAAGCACCAACCTACGGTGGTGGTGGTTACGGTGGTCATAATGGTGGTTATGATGATAATGATTCATCCATCGTTGATTCATATAATGATGATATCACTAAGACAGCCACGCTGACCTACGACAGTGATAAAACCATTACCGACAGCTTTAACGAAGACAATGATCACCTGATCATGAAAGATATCAACAACGATAAAAGCTTTAAGTACACAGATAACAGTGACAATAGCAAGAAGTTCCACTTCGAAAGTAACTATAAGCACACTGAAACCTGGAAAATCGATGTTGATGAAAACTTCTACATGGCGAAATCTGACCTGAAAGGTGAAGTCATTGGTAATGACGTCACATACGGCGGTGCTTGCTGTGATGATAAAGACTGGGGTCATGGTGGTGGCTACGGTAACCGCGGTTACGGCCATGGTGGTAGCAACGGTGGCGGCGATGCAGGTTCACTGACTGTGACCCACATCAATGACATGACAGGTGCCTTTGCCGGTGCTTCAGGTATCAGCCTGGCAGGTCAAAACGCCGGTAACAACTCGCTGGTTCAACAAAGTGCTAGCACTAACGCTGTACTTCTGGGCCAATAACACATTAGCTGAGAGGTGTCAGAGGCAACTCTCAGGAGGACGTCATGAGATATTTAACGCTGACCGTAGCTGTACTGTTATCTTGGGGTGCAGTTGCTGATGAGTTGGATATTCTAACAACTTCCGATACGTTGAGTGATAGTTCAATGTATGAGACTCGGGGTGGGCAGTACGAGCTCAACATTGACTACATGCAAGCTGATTCGGATATGTACGGTGATGTCGTAGGTAATGGCGCGTATGGCAATACAACTGGTAATAACGTAATTGATGGCGGAGCCTTCAGCGGATCATCAGGGGTATTCAACGTAGTCCAAAACACCGGTAATAATGTGTTAATTCAAAATGCGACCGTGGTTAACCTGACATTGAAGTAACACTGTTAGTGTATCTAAGCCGGATTATTTAATCCGGGAATAAAACTAAATGTTAAATTACTAGTAATTGATATTTGGTTTCGCAGGGCTAACATCATTGCTTCAACATCTATAACATTTACCCAGCATGAGATTTATTTAAATCTCATGCGTTATGGGGAACATAATTGGAGTAACATCATGCGTAAATCAAACGTGTTGTTATTAGCAGCGATAATTGCATCGCCTATGGCGTTTGCAAGTGGCTATCCAGATGCAGATAACATTGAAGGCAGCTTCAATGATACTGTCGATAAAACATTGACTGTTGATGTCAGCAAGTCTAAAGAAATCGATTATTCATTCAATGAAGATAATGATTTTCTTTACATGAAGGACATCGGTAACGATAAATCCAAAACCATTAAGAATAACAGCGATAATTCCTGGGTTGTGAAGAAAGTGTCTGATGTGGAAATCGACAAAACTTTCAAAAAATCATACAGCATGGATAAAGTACTCGCTGATTCTGAAATTGATGGCGAAGTGATTAAAAACGAAGTGACCTATGGCGGCGCTTGCTGTGACGGTAAAGCCGGTACTGTTGATGTTGAACACTTCAACACCATGGCGAACTCGTTTGGTGATGCGTCCGGTATCAGCATTGCTGGTCAGAACGCAGGTAATAACTCTATGGTTCAGCAATCTACCAGCACCAACGCTACACTGTCTGGCTCTGCTAGTTACTAACCAAATCGGGCCGTCGCAAGGCGGCCCTTTCATTGTTTTTACCTATGGAGCTTTTCAATCATCTTGAGAATCTCCGATAGATAAGAATGATTTCCTGCCTGACGACAATAAGAGCGGCGTCGGGTTAATAACAATAAAGGGTGTGGTGATGAAAATAAAACTGGCAACCCTGGCACTGGCAGGATTAATGGTCAGCACAACCGTAAGTGCTCTGGACTATTTCCCAAGCCGAGGCGCATACAACGTAAAAGTGCAAAGTTATCAGGAGAAACTCTTTGGTGATGTGATGCGCCAGCAGTACGACTTTAGTTGTGGTTCTGCGGCGGTGGCTTCACTGATGACTTATCACTACGGCATTGAGACCAATGAAAATACGGTATTCAAGTCGATGTTTGAGAAGGGAGATCCTGAAAAAATTGAGAAACAGGGATTTTCCATGTTCGATATGAAGAACTATATGCAGTCTGTTGGGCTGGATGCCAATGGTTATCGCCTGCCGCTTGAGAAATTTAAAACGCTTGGGGTACCCGCTATTACCATTGTCAATTTTGATGGCTACATGCACTTTGTGGTGATTAAAGGCATCAACAGCGAACAGATTATCCTGGGCGATCCATCGCGTGGCACCATGGTGATGAAGCTCAGTGAATTTAAACCTTATTATCGCGGCTCGGTATTGCTGGTGAAAAACAAAGTAAAAGAGGGACGCGAAAGTTTCATTACCCAAGAAAACTACAGTGTATATAACCCTTCACCAGTATCTGATGCTGTCGCAAGGGACTCGCTGTCAACGTTCAGTATTACATTGCCGGGTACAAACGATTACTAAAAGGCAGAGGCTAGTATGAACAAGCTATCTTACTATGTTGTAGCAGCCACCCTGGGAGGTGCTGCTGTCATGGCAAATACTTCCGCGAACGCATTCACCAAGCCATCGAGTTTGTTGGTATTGAATGACTCGGGCATGATTGCCATGACACAATCGGAAATGTCTGCAATTCGAGGTGGTTTCTCGGCGGAAGGTTCGCTGATAAGCATAGGGCTGAGTATCATCACGGCCCTGAATGGCGAAGAGATTCTGCGCTCACACATTGCCAATTTCACCATAAGCAACGGGTTGCTTACCACCACTGCAGGCTCCGCCTATTCAAGCGGCGAAATGCTCACTTTGAAGCAGGTGGGGGATAACAACTCTTTTGAACGGCCCAGTTTATTACCCAACAGTATCATGCAGGTGGTGCAAAACAGCCTGGATGGCAGCAATATCCGTATTGAGAGAAACATAGACATTGATGCTGATATTAACGGATACATCCAGCATAGTGTACTGAAAAGCCGACTTGAGAATGCGATTTTGCATACAGGATATTGATAGTTATTTCCTTTCATTTGTGTTGTTAGTGTCAAGGTACAGCAGGCTGCTGTACCTTTTTTGTATGCAGTTTTGTCCAGCCAGGTATACGGTCGTAAAAAGTTCCAGAATTGCCTCGAATCTTAAACTGCTGAATATTGGCTGATTATGTTGTGAGAAGGCATTTCTTGAGACAATTCTTACTATTGATACCACGCGTAACAGAGGTTTCTTGCCTATATTTTCAATGAACATTAATAATAAATGTGCATTGAAATGAAGGTGACTTCTGATGGTAGGTCAATGTCAAAATAAAGCACTAAATGGCAGACTAGTGGCAATAGGATGTAACTACGAGCCTTGGATAGCGCTTCTCGAACAGTCAGGTTGGAAAACCCAGTGCTGTTATGATTTAAGAACGGTTGATTCAATCCTGGAAGAGTTCAGCCCATGTATTTGTATCGTTGATTTAAGCAATAATGATTTTAGCTTGAACAGCATATCTTTGAGGGCAAATAAAACCAAACAAGTGAGATGGATTGCTCTGATCAAAAAAGAGCAATTGAAAACAGATGCAATATGTCAGTTTATCAATAACTTTTGTGTCGACTATTTCACTGTACCCGTACCAGGCAGCCATCTGCTGGATACCGTTGGTCATCAGCTGGGTATGCTGGATATTGAATCCAGTTCCTGGCATGAGATTACCACCCAGCACGAAATGGGCTTGTTTGGCGAGTCAAAAACGATCAAACAACTTCGTGACATGGTTCGTCGTGTGGCGTTAACAGAAGTTAACGTGTTTCTTACCGGGGAGAATGGCACGGGCAAAGAGCTGATAGCCAAATCGATTCATAACCTGTCTAAACGCAAACATGCCCCCTTTGTGACAATTAACTGCGGGGCACTCAGCAAAGATGATGAAAAGCTGAACTTCCTGAGACATGTGTCCAGGCTTGATGAGGAAGGCGCCGGCTTTAACGGCACCATCATGCTGGATAATGTGGAAGAGTTAACCAAAGAATTTCAGGAATTACTCCTGTCCTTCATTCAGGCACCCGGCAGTGATTCTCTGGATGGCGATTCGGCCTGCGATGTTCGCATTATTGCGGCAACCAGCGCAGATCTGGACGCCTTGGTGGCGAAAGGGGAATTCAGCAAAGAATTGTTTTATCGTCTGAATGTCTTCCACATAAAAGTACCAACCTTGCGTGAGCGTGGTTCTGATATTTTCTTGTTAGCAGAAACCTTTTTGCAGAAGTTTGCCAAGGAATACAGCACCATGGCATCGAGTTTCTCGGAAGACTCCAAGCAACTCTTGCTGCGCTACAGTTGGCCGGGTAATGTCCGTGAGCTGATTAATCAGGTCAAACGGGCAGCGTTGCTGGCGGAGGGGAACGAAGTAAGGGCTGAGCATTTTGATTTGCCCAGTAAGGCAAACTTCAAGCAAAGCCTGCGTAATATCAAGGATGAAGCAGAGAAAGACGTGCTGGTGGCGGTACTGGAAACGCACCGGGGTCAGGTTGCTTCGGCGGCCAAAGATTTGGGTGTGTCGCGTGCAACCATGTATCGGTTGCTGAACAAGCACAATATTGTGCCTGATGTCCGCCACTATAACTCGTCGTTTATGCGTGAATAATCCGTAAGCTGGAAGTGAAACACCCCGCACTTTGGTGCGGGGTGTTTGTTTTTATACAATTTGAACGAGATGACATTTTTTAGTGAGACAACAGAATGATTTCGTTGTGCTCATCGGAATCTGTATTGGTGTAGACACACTCAGGCTGGTCAACCATAAGCTCATCCATGGTTGGCACAACGAGTGTCGCCAGGTTGATACTGTCCATTTGTGTTCCTTACTTCTTAGCTTTACTACTTAGCTTGGTTTCTGTCTGCCAGAAACACTAGGTGTTTGAGATGACATTAACATGACAACGCGGCGATGTGCAGAGTCGTTTGGCTATCATTGACTCTTGTTCACAAATTCGTCGTCCACAAATCAATCGCCCACAAATAAGTCCGAGACCTTATTAGCCCTTCGCTTAACGGCCTGAGCCTGGTAGCAAAGTAATGTCCAGTACCAGCGGGCAGTGATCCGACAGCGTTAAACGGCTGACATCTTTTTTGGAAAACGGGTACTGATAGACTTCTCCCTGCCTGAGGGCATCGGCAATGTCGGCTGACGCCACAAAGTGATCGATCAGGGCGGTGTATCGCCGGTATTCTGCCTTGCGTTTGGCGCGGTTCAGACGAACATAGCACGAGGCGTTCACGTCTTTTGTCAGCAGATGGACAGAATGACGATCAGAAGAAGAAGCGCTCAGGGAACGATACAACCAGTCACCGCTGTCGGCCATGCGGTGATTAAAGTCGCCGCTGATCAAAAACGATTCTTTAGCCGCCAGCCGTTGATCAATCCAGTTTTTCAGCACACCGGCCTGATAGCTCAGGACACGGCAGGACGCAGACTGTCTGCTGATCTTGCTGGTGTAGCAGCCGGACTTTAAATGCACGCTGAGCAGGTGTATCGGCCTGCCTGACTGAGGGTGAACAACCACATACGTTCCGTAGCGAAGGCGGCCTTTTCTGGCCCGTTCGCCTGACTTAGGCGCGGTGCGGATATTCAGACTGGCGATATCTTGCGGGTCACTGACGGGCAGGGATTGGCGGATAGCAAAGCCAGTGTACTGATTGCCGTCTCTGAAGCTTTCACTGGTTTTGCCGTACCGGTCGGAAAGATACAGCGAGTACTGGCCTTTGGGCAGGATACGCTCAACGGCTTCCTTACTGTCTGCTTCCTGAAACGCAATAATGTCCGGTGAGACCCGGCGGATCACATCAGTAAAGTAGGCATAATCGGCATCGGTGCGGGTTACCCGGGGGGTGCCAAACCATTCCAGATTCCAGCTCATAACAGTCAGTGATTGCGGTTGTGGCTGTTCGCGGCTAAAAGAGGACAGGGTGTCTGATGCATGGCTGAAAATGCTGATAAAAATGACACAGAGGATCAGGCCAAGCGCTATTCTAACGCTTGACCGAACGCTGTTTACCCTGGTTAACCTTGCCGCCATCAGACCCTCTCCTGCACTGAAATGAAACACTTATCAAAGTGTAACCGACATTTATACATTCCTGATTCAGATCAAAGCAAAGCTGCGGCATCTGTCGCTTAATGCACTACATATTGTGTCTCGTGCTAATAACAATGTGCTTATTTTGTGTTTATGGGGTGTGTGGTGACAGTGAACAAGGACAGCGACAACAGGCTGGAAGCGATGTTGCAAGATATTCGCGGACTGATGGGGCAAACCCATGCCGAACTGCTGAATGAAAACGCGAACAAAGACAGCAGAGTCATTCCTACTCAGCGGGATTTATTGGCGGGAATAGTGGCAAAGCATTATGCCCGCCAATTTCTGTTGCCTCAGGATATTGCTGATGCGCATGACAGTGGCGATCTGCACTTTCATGATCTGGATTATGCGCCATTCTTTCCGATGTTTAACTGCATGTTGATCGATCTGGAGACCATGCTGACCCAGGGTTTCAAGATGGGCAATGCCGATATTGCCACGCCTCGCTCTATCTCAACGGCGACAGCAGTGACAGCTCAGATCATCGCCCAGGTTGCCAGCCATATTTATGGCGGCACAACGGTGAACCGCATTGATGAAGTATTGGCACCCTATGTCACCAGAAGTTATCAAAAACACCTGGAGGTTGCCCGGGAGTGGGAGATCCCCGATGCCAGAGCATACGCCAGGCAGAGGACGGAAAAAGAATGTTTTGATGCCTTTCAGTCACTGGAATATGAAGTAAATACGCTGCATACCGCCAATGGGCAAACGCCTTTTGTCACTTTTGGTTTTGGTCTTGGCACGTCCTGGGAGTCGCGTCTTATTCAGGAGTCCATACTGAAAAACCGCATTGCCGGTCTGGGAAAAAACAGAAAAACCGCCGTGTTCCCCAAACTGGTGTTTGCTATTAAAGACGGCATCAACCATAAACCGGAAGACGGCAATTATGATATCAAGCAACTTGCGCTGGAGTGTGCGTCAAAACGCATGTACCCCGATATCCTCAATGTCGAACAGGTAGAAGCGGTGACGGGCTCGTTTAAAACGCCCATGGGGTGCCGCAGTTTTCTGGATCGCTTTGAAACCGATGGCAGGCTGGTTCATGAAGGGCGCTGCAATATTGGCGTCGTCAGTCTGAATTTGCCGCGTATTGCGCTGGAAGCCTGCGGTCAGGAAGAGGTCTTCTATCAGTTATTGTCAGCACGTTTACAGCTCGCCAGAGAAGCACTGGCGTACCGAATATCATCGTTAAACGGCGTGAAAGCCAAAGTGGCGCCTATTTTGTACATGGAAGGTGCCTGCGGCGTACGGCTTGGCCCTGAAGACGAAGTCAGCGATTTGTTCCGCCACGGCCGGGCATCGATTTCCCTGGGCTATATTGGCTTACATGAAACCATCAATGCACTGTATGGCAGTGATGTGCATATTTTTGATTGCCAGCACCGGCAGGAAAAAGCGCTGGCCATCGTTCGTTTTCTGCGACAGGCCGTGGACAGCTGGAAGCAGGAAACCGGTTACGGATTCAGTTTGTATGCCACGCCCAGTGAAAACCTGTGCAGCCGTTTTTGCGCGCTGGACAGAAAACAGTTCGGGGAAATTGAAGGGGTAACGGATAAAGGTTACTACACCAACAGTTTTCATCTGGATGTCGAAAAGAAAGTCAATCCTTACGACAAAATTGACTTTGAAATGGCTTACCCCGCAGTGTCCAGCGGGGGATTCATCTGCTACGGCGAATACCCGAATCTGCAGCATAATTTGGAAGCGCTTGAAAACGTGTGGGATTACAGCTATTCCCGGGTACCTTATTACGGGACAAATACCCCTATCGATGAATGCTACGACTGTGGTTTTTCAGGGGAGTTTCGCTGCACCAGCAAGGGGTTTACCTGCCCTGCATGCGGCAACACAGAGCCCGCCAGAGTCTCTGTTATCCGCCGGGTCTGCGGTTATCTTGGCAGCCCGGATGCACGGCCTTTCAATGCCGGCAAGCAGGAAGAAGTCCGTCGTCGTGTCAAACATATGTAATGCTCGGGAGTGAGAGTGAACTTTCATCAATACTATAACTGCGATGTGGTCAACGGGCCGGGTACACGCTGTACCCTGTTTGTCTCAGGCTGTGAGCATCAGTGCCGGGGGTGCTATAACCAATCGACCTGGCCGGTTAGCAGTGGCCGATATTTTGACCAGACAATGGAAGATGCCATCATTGCTGATCTGCAGGATACGCGTATTTTGCGCCGGGGATTGTCGCTGTCCGGTGGCGATCCGCTTCATCCGGCCAATCTGGGCAGCATCAGTCAGTTAGTGAAAAGGGTCAGACAGCAATGCCCGGATAAAGATATCTGGCTGTGGACCGGGTATCTGATGGAGCACCTGACTGCGGAGCAAAAACGGGTGGTATCCTATATTGATGTGATGATTGATGGCCCCTTTGTTCAGCCGTTACATCATGCCTCACTTATCTGGCGGGGCAGCAGTAACCAGCGGGTATTGCGCAAAGCCGGGCCGTCAGGTGCATGGGTAGAAATGAACAATTATCAACAGCGTTGATATTAACCCATTCAATTTTCATGGCTTTTATTGATAATTGCTAAAGTTATCCACTGTTTCTGTGTATAACTGTGGGAAAACATAGTGCATGAATAATACCGAGGTGGATAAACCCATGGTTAAAACACCGACCAGTGCTGGGCTTGGCAGGGAATTTTCGGTACACTTCGCCACCCGATTCAAACCAAGAACGACTCGAGTCCTGCTATGTCACGAACAATTATTTACACCTATAAAGATCAGGAAAAGCACATCAGTTTTTCCTACAGCCAGTTTCGCTCTATTCACGAGGCGGTTGCCGCTGCAGAAGGGATTGATTTAACTGGATATCTGAAAATGGAACAGCAGGTAGAAGCTGTGTCCAGCGGCGAGAAGGCAGTAAGAGACTTTCGTGACAGCCACTTTCGTAAGCTGGGGTTCGGCAAAATAACGCTGGCACCGAAACAGCATCGTGGAATTGGTGAAAAATAAGTTATCTTTTTGCTGCTCGCAATTGCAGTAAACGATAAATCCACCAACCTGCCAGAGCGGCCAACAAATGCTTGATGCTGTGGCCGCTGATCCACTCCCCAGTCAGCAGATAGATAGCGGTGTCTTGCTGCTCGGCAATCTTGGCGAATCCGTATGTCACCAGTGCCGCCAGATAATATCTGCCACCGGGGCGTCTTTCCTGATACAGCATCAGAATCAGTGGCAAATGCACAATGGGCAGCAACTGAATCAGAATATACGCACTTAAATCCGCAGCGCCTCCCTGATAGGTCGTCATCAGATACCAGTACACAACGGCAAGCAGTCCGTAGACATTCAATGGCAACAGCAATCGCTGTCCTAACCTCGGCGAAATGTACTCGCTTAAGACGATGCAATACAAGTTAACAAAAGCCAGGCTGATCGGAATGCGGTCTAACATCAATCCGAACGGGGCGGGCGAGAGATGGTAAAACGCTGAGCCAAGGCTGGTGGCTAGCAGGGCCTGAAAAAACAGGAAATACGCGCTGGATATTTCAGGTTCGATAACCTGATCGGCCTGTCGCGACGGGATCCGGCTGAGCAGCCTGATACCCAGCAACCCGACTACGGAAAACGGCAGGTTGGTAATGACGTTGCTGAAGTTGTTGATGCCGAATCGCTGGTGGTTATCGGCATAATCGTAAAAATTGGCTGGTTGGGTTATCGGCGCCCAGTACAGGGTCACAACAATGAGCAACAGGGCTGACCCAATCAACAGCCCCGCTTTTAGTTGCTCCGATCCAGGCATGACAGTCAATGGCTGCTACTTTTTCATCGCAATGAAAGTATGAATGTGCCATTGGCGTTTTTCGCCCGTCAGCCGGGAAGAGACCTCATGGCGCTGCTGCCAGGTCACGACGTAGAATTGACTGAACAGCCGCTCCAGCTCTGGCTTGCTGTGCGTCATTATCTTGTCTGAAAAGTCGGAATCATCACCATTCATGCCCAGGAAATGGCCACAGAAGATTCCCCCCGGATTGAGGCACTGCACGATTTTCTGCCATACACCGTAAAAATCTGTGCGCGGACAGAAGAACAATGACGCACTGGCATTGACCAGATGGGCTTTAGGAAAGCGGTATTCGCTGAAGGAGCAATGCTGCAGATCCAGCAGCGGATTCGAGGCAGCAAGAGGATGGGTGGATAACTGCCTCAGGCTTTCCAGATTATTGTCAAAGGCATACACACGATAACGCTGCTCTAACAGATAGAAGGTATCTCTGCCATGGCCGCACCCGCAGTCAACCGCCACTTTCCCTCTGAGTCGTTCACCCAGTAATTGATGTGCTTCAACCAAGTGCGTACGGGGCGCTTGCAGAGCGGATGGAAACAGATAGGTTTGCCAGTCTATGGTGGCCATGTATACCTCGATAATGCTCACTTCGTGGTCATTTCAAGTATAAGCCGCGCGTGCTGAAGCCAACGTTCAATTGTTAGACACAGCGATAATCTTTGTGCATCCTCTTCGTGCGGATTCTCAGACCTGTCATCCATGGCCCCGGCAGGCGGGCAGAGGCAAAAGTGTTGCGCCGTATCAAGAATTTGATCTTACATTGCGCACAAACTTTGCTACTATTTGCGCCAACAAGCCCGCGAACCAGCGAGCCCCCAATCAAGAGAGAAATCATCATGACGAAATTAACTACAGACGTACAGGCGAATGCTGAATTGTTCTTCACTGAGTCTAAAGAGACGCATGTGGTGTACGGCCTGTGCAATGAAGAAGGGGATTGGCTGTCTGTTGACTCAAGCGAGTTTGAAGAGTCGGAAGTGATGCCGTTCTGGTCCACTGAAGCGGATGCGAAATTTCATTGTGTGGAAGAATGGGCTGAATTTCAGCCATCTCAGCTGCCACTAGACGTGTTTGTTCAGGACTGGATGATCACCCTGTCTGAAGAAGGGGTACTGGTTGGCCTGAACTGGAACCAGGAACTGGAAGGTGCTGAAATGGAACCTCAGGAAGTGGCGAAACAGTATTTGTAATACTCTTCGAACATACAGTGAAAACCGCCGGCAGGCGGTTTTTTTGGCGCTATTTTTTATAAAAGCAGGCAATTTATGGATTCAAAACGTTATCAGGCCGGGCTGGCCAGGCTCAATGAACTGGACCCGGGAGCAGAGCAGCATTTGAAGGAAACCTTTCAGGCAATTTGTCCTGAGCTGGCCGATTTTATTATCAGCTTTCCGTTCGGTGAGGTGCTTTCCAGAGAGGGGCTGGATTTTAAGACCCGCGAGCTGGCGACTATTTCGGCGTTAACGGCGATGGGCAACTGCCAGCCGCAACTGGCCAGCCATATCAAAGGTGCACTCCATATTGGCTGCCAGCCTCAGCAGATTGTCGAAGTGATACTGCAGATGGCCGTCTATGCCGGTTTTCCGGCAGCGATCAACGGCATGACAGTGGCAAAAAACGTGTTTCAGGAGTCGGGAATCATACCCACTGAACTGAGTGACTGAGCAGAAGCGCTCTGTCAGCCAGTTTGAATTTTCACCTTGTAAGATTCTGATTTTAAAGATAATGAAACCTAAGCGTCATTAAGATTGCACCCAGTTGTAACACTCTGCGCTCAGTATGTGTGCCCGTTAACACATAAAAGCTGATAAGAAACTTAACTGGGGAAGTCTGATGAGCAAGGCAACATTCGATCCAACATGTTACAACAAGAGTGGCAATGAAACGTTTCAGCAGGTGCTGGATAAGCACCTTTCCCGCCGTACCGCACTGAAAAGCACATTAGGTCTGGGTGCACTGACCGCATTGAGCACCTTTGGTCTGGCCGGCTGTGGCAGTGACAGTGACTCTGGTAAATCTAACGGCGGCTCGGGGACAAATCCTGAAGCGCCAAACCGCAGCACAGCCGTGCTGAATTTCGATTCCATTCCCGGCTCTTTACTGGACGCCGTGGCTGTGCCGGCCGGTTATTCCGCCCAGGTGCTGGTCCCCTGGGGCACCCCGTTGAACAATAAAGCCAGCGCCTGGGATAACACGGGCAATAACTCGGCAGAGGATCAGGCGAACGCGATGGGGATGAACCATGACGGCATGCACTTTTTCCCGCTCAACGACGCTGCCGATGATGGTTTACTGTGTATTAACCATGAGTACATCGAACCTGATGCGTTACATCCCAACGGACCGACGACAGATTTTGGCACCAATTTGCGCACCAGTGCCGAGGAAATCCGCAAAGAGATCAACGCGCACGGCGTCAGTGTAGTGCGTGTAAAACTCACCGGTAATCAGTGGGCGATTGTTGATAACGATCCGCTTAACCGGCGTTTTACGGCGGCCACTGTGATGGATATGGCAGGCCCGCTGGCGTACACCTCTTATCTTGAAACCCGTTTCTCGCCCGATGGCAGCCAGACCCGCGGCACACTGAACAACTGCGGTAACGGCTATACCCCCTGGGGCACCTATCTGACCTGTGAAGAGAACTGGCCGGGTTATTTTGTCAATACAGGCACTAAGACCGAAGAGCAGAATCGCATCGGCGTATCGGGCTCGGCCACACGTTATGGCTGGGATGATCTGGCCGGTGATGCAGATGAACGCCTTGATGAATTTACGCGTTTTAATGTCACCCCAACCGCGGCAAGTGCCGCCGCTGATTATCGCAACGAAGCCAATGGCTTTGGTTACATCGTGGAAATCGATCCCTACAGCCAGAATGCCCGTGCGGTAAAACGTACCGCTCTGGGCCGTTTCCGCCATGAAGGCTGCGCTTTCGGCAAGCTGGAGGAAGGAAAACCGATTGTTTTCTATTCGGGGCATGACTCAAAATTTGAATACATCTACAAATTTGTCTCTGACGCGGTATGGGACCCGGCAGATGCCAATCCGTCGAACCGCCGCGCTGTGGGCGATAAGTATATGGATCACGGCACCTTGTACGTGGCGAAGTTTTCAGAAGACGGGGCAGGTAGCTGGTTACCACTGACCATGAACAGCCCGACCACAGGTGGTGGTGTGCTGGGCGATACCTTTGATTCATTGGCCGCTATTTTGCTCAATACCGCCGGGGCGGCTGATCTTGTGGGGGCAACGCCAATGGACAGACCGGAATGGACCACAGTGGATCCGTTTACAGGCACTGTGTATCTGACGCTGACCAACAATTCGAGCCGCACAGAAGCCAATGTCGCTAACCCGCGCCTGAATAACTACTTTGGTCATATTATCCGCTGGGATGAAGGCAGTGATGCGACCTCGTTCAGCTGGGACATTTTCCTGTTTGGCTCACCCGCCAGTGCAGATGCCGACACTAATCTGTCTGGCCTGACCGAGCTCAATATGTTTGCCAGCCCGGATGGCCTGGCATTTGATGAGCGCGGTATCCTGTGGGTGCAGACGGATAATGGGGCGGCGGATGTCACCAGTTATACCAATGATCAGATGCTGGCGATTGTACCCTCTGCCATGGTGGACAGTCAGGGTCAGCAGCAAGCGGTCACCGGCGCAAACCAAAGCCAGCTGAAACGCTTTTTTGTCGGCCCTAACGGTTGTGAAGTGACGGGCTTTGCGATCAGTCCTGATTATAAATCTGTCTTTATTAACATTCAGCATCCGGACAATTGGCCGTATTCTGATAACGCGACGACAGAAACCCCGTCAGGTCAGACGGTTCGCCCTCGTGCCGCCACTGTAGTGATTCGCCGTAATGATGGCGGAGAGATTGGCATCTGATGTCAGCGGTCTTCTAACCCGTTATCAACCCGCAGTCTGACTGCGGGTTTTTCGTTGCAATTTCCTTTGATACCTTTCTATTGATATCTATCCTCCGATTTCATTTCTTCGCGACTTTCCCTGATGAAGATTTCATTAAAACTCACCCTGATGCATAATAGATCTATGATTTGTAAAGGATGTTTTGATGCGTCTTTCAGATTGACCGGGTTTACCGTCAGGATTGATAGCGAATGAGATATGCAGGTGTGAAGGTTGTTCTGCTGGTTGTTTTGTGTGCGGTATCTGTCGCTGTTAAGGCGGCGCCATCACAGTCGCCGGGATGTGTGATTTTGTTGCATGGCCTTGCCAGAACAGCAAATGCGATGGATACCATGGCAACGGCACTGGAGCAGGCAGGGTATCAGACTGTGAATATGGATTACCCGTCGACAACGGCAAGTATTGAGACCCTTGCGGCGTCCGTCATTCCGCAAGCGCTGTCTCAGTGCCAGCACATTGAACCGGTTCATTTTGTTACACACTCAATGGGCGGCATCTTAGTCCGGCAGTATCTATCGGCAAATCACATATCAGGCCTTGGCAGGGTTGTGATGCTTGCTCCGCCCAACAAAGGCAGTGAAATTGTGGATGCGATGCGTGATTTTACACTGTATCAGTGGATTTACGGCCCGGCGGGTCAACAACTGGGCACGGATAAGGCCAGTGTGCCCAATACGCTCGGACCGGTTCAGTTTGAGCTGGGCGTGATTGCAGGCAATTACAGTATCAACCTGCTGACCTCCTGGCTGTTGCCCTTGCCTCATGACGGTAAAGTGTCGGTCGCCAGTACCCGGGTCGAGGGGATGCAATCGCATCTGGTCCTGCCGGTCAGCCATACCTTTATCATGAACAATCATGAAGTTATTGCTCAGACCATGACATTTTTACGTCAGGGCCGCTTTATAGATAATCATTAAAAGATTCAAGGATCGCCCGCATGTTTGTACTTCCTACACCACGGTTAGCCTTAACGGATTTCCTGCCGTCAGATACAGATGCGTATCTGGCGATGGCACAAGATGAAAAGTATCAGCGTTTTTACAGTGAGCAAGATTGCAATGAGAAGACTATGCGTGATCTGGTCACTCTGTTTGTTGAGCAGGCCAGAGAACGCCCCCGGGCAAAATATCAGTTAGCGATCCGTCTGGCACAAGGCAAGGAACCAGTGTCTCCTTTGATCGGTACTGCGGGATTACGCATAGATAACAGCGGTGATGCATCGGTTGGCTGCGGTTTGCTGCGAGCCTGTCATGGGCAGGGCATTGCAGAAGAAGCAATGATAGGGCTAGTCAACTTTGGTTTTGAAGATTTAGGGATTCACCGAGTGTATGCAGAAACATTGGCGGCCAATAAAGCGGCAATAGCACTTTGTCGCCGTCTTGGTATGATCGAAGCCGAGCGGTTGCATTCCCACCGTTACTTTAAAGGGCGCTGGTGGGACGTTGTCACTATGGAAATGGACCTCCGCCGCTGGAAAAAAACGGGGCTGTCTTTCGCAGCGCCCGGATGTGGAAATAGCTTCACTTGAGCGGATTGTGCCAGGTGAGGTCTGTATGTTCAGGCTGATATTCAGTCTGCTTCAGAGAGGGTGTTATGAAAAAAGTGATGCAAGTCGTTGCTGCTCTGGCCATACTGCTGGCTGTTTTCTGGGCCGGTATGCAATTTGAACGTTTTCGCTATGAAGACGTATGTTTGGATATGGGCGGCGGCAGAAACCCGGGTGATTTCCCGATCTGCGTGATTCAGACCCCATGATCACGCTTAAATAGAGACAGTGTTTAACAGGTAAAATATTATTTTGGTTGTACGGGTAACTAATATGGATGTGATAGAGATTCAGGACGTTTCACCCTTTAAGGCGCAGTTAATTCCGCTGTTGCAAAACTGCGTGGATGACGGCGCTTCCATAGGTTTTTTGCCCCCGTTAAGCGATGCGGAAGCCGAGGCTTACTGGCTTGGAGTGGGAAATGACATAGGTGACGGGCGTAAATTGTTTGTCGCCTGTGAGGGCGACTCCGTCATTGGCACGGTGCAGCTTGCTTTGACGTCAAAACGTAACGGATACCACAGGGCGGAAGTGGAAAAACTGATGGTTAACACGGCTGCCCGCGGCAAAGGGGTTGGAAAAGCATTGATGGCCACGGCTGAAGCATGTTGTCAGCAGTGGCAGCGCAGCCTGATTGTGCTCGATACCCGGGAAGGGGATGTTGCTTCATCCCTTTACCGTAAACTGGGTTATACCGAAGCGGGAAGAATTCCTGACTTTGCCCTGAGTGCGTCAGGTCAGTTGGATGCAACGATATTTTTCTATAAGCAATTAACGGTGTAAAACCTTGTAAGTGTGTTGGCCACAAACAGTCTCGGGAGCGGGGTCACTCGCACCCGGTCTGCTGGCAAGCAGTCTTTAACCGTTTGAAAGTCAATGTTTTCTAGCATAGCCACCGCTCGGGCGACTTGACTAAAAGGCCCGTTTCAGGCGCGGAGCGGGGTTTGCTGATGATCCGACAATAAATATTTACAGCCCTGATTACCTGTGTTGAAACGAGTAGCAAATGGCATTCAGCTAAGACAAGATGATATATTTTGTATCATGAATGAGAAGTTGTTAAATCGTAGGATCGATCACCATGATCTGATCCACTAACTCTGGACACTTAGCTAAGCACTGTTCTTCAATTCAAAATTCTCAGGGCTGAGATAGCCAA
>NZ_JASJOJ010000099.1:0-8279 GCF_038519165.1 Photobacterium sp. SP02 | reverse complement strand
ACAATTCCCCCTTAGTTCAGTCGGTAGAACGGCGGACTGTTAATCCGTATGTCGCTGGTTCAAGTCCAGCAGGGGGAGCCACTTTAGAAACCCTGGTCGAAAGACCGGGGTTTTTCTTTATATGCCCCGTTTAACATCTCTATCCAGCGTTGTTATCCCCTTAACCAGCCATAAATCATCCGACATACTGAATGCTGCGCATCCATTGTCGCTGGCCTGGCCGGCCGCACCTGGCCGGCCACGTTAACTCCAGCAGGGAGAGCCACTTTAGAAACCCTGTCGAAAGACCGGGTTTTTTCTTTTTCTGTCTGCCCGTCCTTGCTCTGCCTGCCCGCAGTAGATGTATTCCTATCTATAAGCCGTCCACACGCTCTATGTAGTCTTCCAGCACGCTTTTGTTGGCCCCAAATAAATAGTCATGTGCTTTTTATCAATGGTCTGGAGCGGCGATGGCTTATCAAAAACCTGCTTTTACTCCCAAGTATTTAATACGCGCTGAAAATTATGATGCCAGTTTATGAGTCACTTCCCTTCTTTACATTCTCTGATTTGCCAGTTGAGCACTCCTCGTGCAAACCCTTAAATGCAATCACGCACTATTAAACTTGTTTTAAGGAGAGAAAATGTTGGTTCAACACGCTTCATGGAGGAAAGGGCTGCTGTGCTTTGGTATCACTTCAGTGCTCAGCTCATTATCAGCCACGGCTCACGCCCATGGATATATGGACTATCCGCCGGCCAGACAGGAAATCTGCGATCGTGACGGGGGTTATTGGGATACAACAGACGGCTCAACCATTCCAAACGCCGCCTGCCGCGCCGCCTTTTTGCAATCAGGCTGGTACCCTTTTATCCAAAAACCTGAGTTTGCCCGGCTGGTCTCAGATTACAATAATCAGACCGCGGTCGAGCAAGCCCTTCCTGATGGCTCGTTGTGTTCTGGTGCCGATAGCAAAAAATCCGGCATCGATCTCCCCTCCCCTTACTGGCAGAAAACCCTGGTGGAACTCACTGACAATGGCCAGCTGACACTGCTTTACCGTGCTGAAACACCGCACAGTCCCAGCTTCTGGAAGTTCTATCTCAGTAAACCTGGTTTTGACGGCGCGACACAATCGCTCGCCTGGGCAGATCTGGATCTGGTGGCAGAAGTAGGTAACGTGCCGACCACCACAATAAATGGCCTCAAGTATTACCAGATGACCATCACCCTGCCGACGGATCGTACCGGAGATGCGGTACTGTTCACGCGTTGGCAGCGCGCAGACCCGGCAGGTGAAGGTTTCTATAACTGTAGTGATATCCGCTTTGCAGGCACAGACGGCGGTCAACCGGATAGCTGGACCAGCGCAGGCGCTTATGTCAAATCCACCGACATAGCCCAGCCCGGTGAGTCAGCCTGGTTCCGTATTTTTGACCACAATGGCCAGGAAACCGTCTCAGAGCAGTTAGCCATTACTACCGCCAACCAGTCTCAGGCTGTCTGGGCAGACACTCTGGCTACCACAATCAATCAGGCTTATCCGCAAATGGTCCAGGTTGGCAAGCAAGACACCGGCGGTGCCATTGCGTTTGATACTCAGGATCTGTTCGGAAACCAGGTTTACCTGAAAAATCAGGGATACACCTACCAGCTGGATATCAAAGTGGTTCCGGCGGCCCCTGAGTGGCTCGCGAGTCAGGTGTATGTGGCCGGCGACAAAGTCATCTATCAGGGCCAGCTCTACACGGCTAAATGGTGGACGAAAGGCGATCAGCCCGGTCAGGCCGATGTCTGGCAGTTAAACTAACCGGATTCTGGGTGGTATGGGCTGTAAAATACCACCCTTTGTTCGCTCTGCAGCACCTGCCCTTACCAGCCCGGAACACTATTGTTATATCAATCAGTAACCATAGTTCATTCAAAAGGTAAATAGCGAAAACTTATCCTCTTAAGCCAGATCATGTTTTGTCACTTTCCTTCTCTGAACGTTTCGCAACCTGAATTACTATTTTTTCACGATGAAAAATAACTCCTCCTTACCGCATGTCAGGAGGCCTCTTATGCATTACCAAGAGAGCAGGGAATGAAACTCAGGACACAAACATATTGGCTATCCGGCATCATATTGTTCGCTTTGTTATTTATTATGATGACTGGCCTGTGGACGCTGCGAATGGCCAGCAATCAGGACAATGAATCCAGAGTCACGCAGTTATTTAGCAGCACCTACAATATCCTGACTGAAATCGAGAAGATGTCTGAGGAAGGCATTCTCGATGAGCCTCAGGCCAAAGCACTGGCGACCCGTCTGTTGCAAAAAAACATCTATAAAGATAACGAATATGTCTACGTGGCTGACAGCAAGCTGATGTTTATTGCTGCGCCGCTGGATCCTCAGCTGCACGGCACCAGCTTCCATGACTTCAAAGACGGCCAAGGTAACAGTGTCGGTAACATTCTCAAGCAGGCTGTGGCAACCAGCGGGGGCAAGCTTGCTCATTATACCTGGACCCAGAAACAGCCCGACGGCAGCATTGAAGAAAAATTTTCCATCGCCCGCCAGACGCCTTACTGGGGCTGGTATGTAGGGACAGGGATTGGCTATAACGAAGTGAACCAGCGTTTCTGGTCAACCGCCAGCTGGAAGCTCGTTCTGTGCCTGTTCATCACAGTGGCCATTCTCAGCGTCCTGATTTTTGCCAGTAAGCGCATTATTAACCTGCTGGGCGGCGAACCCGACGATGTGCAGGCCGCGGTTCAGGCTGTGGCCGATGGCAAGATCACCACGCATTTTGCCCACCGGGCGGCGCCGGGCAGCATTTACTATGCCGTCCAGACCATGAGCCTGTCGCTGGCAGAACTGATCAATAATCTCAAGCAATCCATGTCGGCGCTGCGCAGCGAAATTGATCAGGTATCGTCGCGTTCCGGCATGATTACCGGCCTGACCGACAGCCAGCAGCAGTCCACCGTCATGATTGCCACTGCGATGACGGAAATGGCCTCTTCAGCGAATAATGTCGCCGAATCGGCCAGTGAAACGGCCAGCAATACTGAGCGTGCCGATCAGCAAAGCCAGGTCACTCAGAACCTGATCCTCTCCACCGTTAACAATATCCAGGGACTGGCTGATCAGTTAGGCATCGCCAGCCAGGCGGTATCTCATCTGGATACCGAAGTGAACAGTATCGCCAGAGTGCTGGAGGTTATCGGTGATATCGCTGAGCAGACTAACCTGCTGGCCTTAAATGCGGCGATTGAAGCAGCCCGTGCCGGCGAGCAGGGACGCGGTTTTGCGGTCGTGGCCGATGAAGTCCGTAATCTGGCGGGTCGCACGCAAAACAGCACCAAGGAAATTCAGCAAATGATCAGCCGCCTGCAAAGCGGATCGCGCAATGCCATTCAAACCATGGAAACCTGTGCCGAGACCAGCCAGTCCACGGTGCAGCAATCTCAGGAAGCCTCAGATGCACTGAACCAGATAGTCTCAGCGCTGGAGAGCATTACCGAAATGAGTCACCAGATTGCCACCGCAGCCGCCGAGCAGACACAGGTCAGCGACGATATCTCAGCACGTATCAATATGATTGAAGAAAACGGTAACCAGCTGTCTGACGTGGTCAGTCAAAGCCATAGCAGTACCCGCTCGCTAACCAGTCTGTATCATGAACTGGAGCAGTGGACACAGAAGTTTACTCTCAAATCCTGACCAGCCAGCCCTGAACACACCAAACCCCACGCACTGTGGGTTTGGTTGTTTAGCGGCACCAAAGCCTGAATTACCGCGCGTTATCACTCACCAGCAAGACCCCGAAGTCAAAATCCTGATAGCCGTAATGCACCACAGTGCCATCGCTGATACCGAAGGTCAGTATGGTCTGGCTTTGCGCATGGGGTGTCGAGGACCAGACAGTAGACGTCATGGCCCACTGCTCCTCTTCAGTACGGATCAGTCCCGGAAACGCCTTCAGATTCACCGCCGGTGCCAGACAGGCCACTTCGCGCAGACTGACCAGCTCTTTGATGCTGGGCATCCGCCAGCCTGACACACCGTCAATTACAGCGCCTTTCTCGTTAAGATCAATCTGGAACAACGCTTTCTTCCAGCTGTAGGCTTCCGGCGTGCCCTCACAGGTTTGCGTTTGCTGATCCCAGCGGGTCCCCAGCAGGCAGCGACGCCAGACCAGATTAGTCTGCAAATCCGTCACTGTGCCATTGCGATTCTCTTTAAAGCGGATATCCGGTGCGCTGCCCGGGATATCCTGATAGCAGGACTGAAATGCCGCCATCGCATTGGCGGAGCACAGAGCGCACAACAGCGCCCCAACAATCTTTTTCAACATGGTTTGATTCCTTATTCCGCGACCATACGAACGGCCATCACATTCGGTGACAGGCACTCTTCACCCGGCACACAAAGTTCCTGAAAGGCTGACAGCTCACCCAGCCCGGTGCCGCCATCCACCCCGCTCATCTGGGTCAGGTAAGTAATGGCTTTCCCGGCGGTGTAACCCGGATCGGTCCGCAGCAGGGTCGAAGACCAGTAGTAGCCAAAGCGCAGGTTCTCAGGGCCGATAATCTGATCGTTGAAGAACTGCACCTTCAGGCCATAGGTGTTGCCTGCCGCATCCGTCGCCGTTTCGCCGAAATCCAGCAGATCATACTGCTCATTCATGGCCGGCAGCCGCCAGCTGGTTTGGCCGCAGTAGCCGGAGGTATTCAGTTTCTCGCTGTACGCCTGCGTGGTGCAGGCTGCCAGATGATCTGTGCTGCACGAAGCCAGTGCGATTTCATCGGCATGGGGAGTGACAGTCTCGGTTTCCAGCGCAAACATACGATGCTTGTCGCGGTACGAGCTCTTGTCATCGGCTTTGACTTCCCAGATCAACCCGGTTCGCTCATCCTTGACACACTGCCAGCTGACACTGTCCTGCGGCAGCGGCTGCCCCTTCTCGTCCAGCTTGGTGAATTTAAAACCGCCGTCAGTCACATCCAGCCCGATGCTGGCATCCTGACCCGGTGTGCCGCTGTCAGGCTGATCGGACATCTGCCCGCTCGACAGGTTGAGGTGCTGCACCATGCCGGTATCATTGAGCGCTTTGCCGGACATCCGACCCAGCGCCACTATTTCCTGGATCTGGCTGGCACTCAGCGTGCCGGCCAGCAGATCCGGGCCGTAAGTCACCAGGCCTTTGGCTGCGCCGGCAACCGCAGCCGCATAATCGTCACGGCTGGCATCCAGTTGCCCGAACAGCGCCACCAGCTGAGTATCCAGCTCAGCCAGAGCCGCATCATCACTGCCGGTCAGCAGATCCGACGGCGGGGTAATCCCCAGGGCTTTGAGCTTGTTGCTGACCGCTGCAACGGCGGCATCCAGACTGGCACCAGCCAGCATTTCACCCATGACCAGCGTAGTCACGCCATTGATCAGGGTGAAGGCATGCTCGCGGGCAGCCGGGGCCGCCAGACTCAAAGATGACGATGCCGAGGAGCGGGCCGAGACCGCCGGGCTGGCCTGAACCAGCAAGGGCGAGGTTTTCACCCGGATATCAGCGCTGCTGAGGGTGAAGTTATACTGATTGGCGCTGACCGAGGGTTCATCAGCTCCGCACGCCCAGTCGCGGTTGATATCGGCACACACAGTCATCGGCAGGCCAAGGTTTGACGACGATACGCGCCCGCTGACGTCATAAGTCGGCAACCCCTGATCATCTGCCTTGCTGCTGCCAGAACCTGAGCCATTACATCCGCTCAGGGTCATGACCAGCGCAACCGGCAATGCTGCTAGTTGTAAAGATTTCATCTGACTCTCACTTATTATTGACATTCAATGGACGGTGCCTCAGCAACGCCATCACAGCAAAAAACAACAGGCTGAACAGCCCAAGCGCGCCACCGCCGGACGCGCCTGACTTGCCAGGCTGCGCTGTATTGTCTGCGGTTGGTTTATCCTCAGGTTTCGCTGCGGTGTCGGTTTCGCCACAGTCAAACCCAGTCACGGCCCCTATCCCCCAGGATCTGAGCTGGCCGCTCTGTCCCGTGACCCTGTCAGTCACTTCCAGCACCCAGTTACCCGCCATAGGTTCGCCCTGCAACTGCGCCAGTGCCGGCGTATTGCTGAGAGTGAAGGTGTAGCTTTTGTCCGTCAGCGGATAAGCCTGGTAGTCCAGCAGAGAAAAGCTCCGGCCTGAAGGCGTACGGATCACCACCTTCAAATCGGAAAAACGGGCATGAGAAACAGACAGCTGAATACCGAAATCATGAGAAACATTGGCGGTGCCTTCAGGCACTTTCAGCGCGAACAGTGCTTCTCCCAACAGGATCTTGCCGCCCTCATTGATCTGACGGGCATCCGGCAGCGCCTGATTCAGTTGCTGCAGGGGTTGCGACAAGACAGGCACGCCATAGCTGAAACTCAGCTGTTGCTGGCTGCTTTGGGTTTGTTGTGCCGGATCGGCGGTGACGCTGATGTCCGCCGTCAGCGCAATGCTTTCCCCGCACTGCAGCGCCTGCGGGATACGGATCGACTCATTAACCCGGCTGATCGCACCGGCAGCCAGGTGATCAGCAGCAACTACCTGATGCCAGTTCAGTGCAGGTATCGCCAGTTCGGCACGAAACGCCGCCAGTGTCTGCTCGCTGGCATTAACCAGAGCAACAGACAGCTGGGTCTGATTATTGTCCGTCACCGCCAGCGCCGACGCGGCCTGATCCAGCACCACGGCATCGCGCAAAATGCCATGATGTCTGAATCTGTCGGCCAGCCAGCTGGCATAATTTTTCTGCGGATAGAGGCGCTGCGCGGCATCGACAGTAGAGCGGGCCAGATCGTTCATTTTCATGCCAAAGCCCATCCCGGCCATCCCTTCGAGCACCACGCGGTTGAATTCATCAAACGCCGCTTCGCCATAGACGGCTTCGGCCTGCTTCAGTGTCTGAAACAAAGGCGTCGACCACAGCTGATCACCCAGGGTACCGAACACAGAAACATGCGCCCGGTATTCCATCTCAGGGTAATAGCGCGCTTCCTGATCATTGAGTGAGCGCCGTGCTTTCAGCGCACCGACCGCGCCGTCCCAGTTGGCAAACACATCCAGCTCAAAGCGTTCGCTGCGATCCCGCTGAACCCAGAAGCTGTAAGCCCCGGCCCAGTAATCGCCGAAACCTTCACCTATGGCTTCGCTGTCTCCGCCTTTCCAGTCCGGAACCAGTTGATAGTTAATGGCATGCCCGAATTCATGCAGCACCACGTCGGCATCTTCACTGTCCGGGACACCCCCGACTCCCATCGCCAGGATCCCGACATCTGTCAGGTAAGTGGAGTTATTGCTACTCTGGCCCTGCGCATCGATTTTCAGCGGGGCGCGAAACACTGCCAGTTCACCGCGAAAACCCAGGCTTTCGAGGTACTGCAGCGAATGATCCAGGTGGTAAAACGCATTGACGTCCCGAAACGCCGCGTCCTGGCGAGTAAAAGCAAAACCTTCGCTATCGGCCACTGACACCAGCCCCTGCTGCGGCCCGAGCGCCAGATCTGTGATGGCGGTAATATCGACCGCCATCACCCTGTCGTTGGCCAGATACAGCAGGCCGTCCTTGCGGGTCACCTCGACACCTGTGACCCTTTGATAGGCTTCTGCCGGAATCACAATCTCATCGACATTGGCATGGCCGGCCTCAAGCGCCCGCCCCGTTGCGGTGCGCGGATCCGGATCAAACACTGTCATGGCCGTCTGAACCCGCTCGCCCTCCGGCGGCGTCAGTAAGGTGTGCGGCCGGGGTGGCAATGGCTGGTTCAGAGCGCAGTTTGCCGTTTCATCCAGCAAGGTGTTGAAAACACGGTACAACTGGCCGTGCTGATCTGTGGTCACCACCATCGCCCCTTCACAGGGCCGGCCCAAAGCGTCTTGCTGAACAAAATTGTAATGGCTGCCCAGCAGGCTCTGGCGGGTGTAACGCAGCGCCAGCGACTCTGTGTGCGGATAGCGAGACTGCACATACGCCAGCGCCGCATCACTGTCGTGGATCGCGACAGTATCAAGCGGATAGAGCAGATGCTGAGCCTGAGCCTGGCTGCAGAGCAGCGCGGCCGTCGTCAGAAAATATCGTCTCATTGCGGCTTTCCTTAAAAGCTGTACTTGGCGTTGACGCTGAAATAGCGGCCCGGCTCAGTTGAAAAGGTGGTTTGGGCTTCGCTCACACCCGCCACGTCCTGATACCGGGTGTACTGGCGATGGTCGCTCCGGGTATTGCCGAAGCATTGGTTGCAACGGCGATGGGCCTGTTTGCCGCTATC
>NZ_JASJOJ010000098.1:0-9297 GCF_038519165.1 Photobacterium sp. SP02 | reverse complement strand
GGGGCAAAGTGCGGATTCACCCAGCGTTCTTCCTGTACTGCAATGATCAATTCAATTTGTTCACCGATTTTTCGGCCTACATTTTTTGCCGGCTTTAAACCAGACACCCAGTCGCGGCCAAGCAAAGAGAAAATGTAGGATATGTTCTGCATACGATACTCGTAAGCTTTTTCGCTTCGGCCAAATTGGTTCGCAAGCTGGCGATAATACTCTTTTTTATTGAATTTAGCGTTTTGCTGCTGTTGCCTGTACATCTCAAGATATACAGCAACCGTCGCTTTTAGTTCTTTATTCGTCCAATTACCACTCATAAGGATTACTTACGGCTCCTTTGAAGTATCGTCTCATAAAGAACTTAGTATCAAAGCTATTGGTAACAAGTAAATGTATCAATGCCTGGTAAATGTCTGAAATCTTTGTCATCAGTAATAATGTTTCCAACCTTATTTTGACACATTAGTTGAAAATACAGTGCATCATAGCCATCAATCTTATTATTGTCTATAATATCAACAAACTCACGTGAGACAGAGTTATCTAGAGTCATAGATAACTCACTAGACATGCTAGTGATTGAATCCCAAGCAGTTTTAATTTCATTTAAAACTTCTTCTCTTTCCTTTGGAATACTTCTGAATCTTTTGAGGCTGATAGTTTCATTTGGATTATAGGCCTTATGTATTTCCCATTCAGAACGTTCAATTATATTCGATATTTCAACCAGAACTAATGGGGATGAGTATAAAATTGCACCAACTTCTAAAGCCTTCTCAATGAAGTTAGGGTAAAACTCAATTTGATAATCATGTGGTTTTTTTGCTATAAACGTCTTAGATGGAATGTATGTAGTCCAAAACCAAACATTTGTATCAACAAAAAATTTATCACCATTTTGGGGTGTGATCTGTTTGATGTCTTGAAGCATGCTATAGTTCCTTCTTAATTTCAGTTAAGCTGGAATTAGTTTTCCCATCTTTGTCTGAATAAAACTTTAAAGCATTGCTAATTACTAAATTTAAAAGTTTTCTTCCGTGGTTGGATATTGAATGAAACTCCAATTTATTTTGAAGATCTTCTATTTTTTTATCTTTCAATAAAGCACCGATGCTAGCGTTGAAAAATGGAGATGCGAAGACATCAACACCTGAAAAATCTATTCTTATTTTTGAGTCTGCATCCCAGTTTTTAACAATTTTTTCTCTTAGTTTATTTCCTGAGTTCATTGATATAGCATTAGAACCCACGATTTCTTTAACGATTATAGTAATCAAAATAGTTTCCTCTAAAAATAGTTTGGTGTCGATTCATCTGGTGACTCTGATTTGAATTTATAATAGTTGTTGTCACACTTCACTGAAATACTTACTAGTGTACCTTGAAATCTTCCACCAATAGATTCAATTAAATACTCACCGTTATCGTCTACTGTTGCTGAATAAGAATCACTGCATATCCTCAACCTCCCACCATTGAGGTGTACAAAATCTTTCAATATTCCAAAACCTAATCCTCTTGGTAAATCAGGTGTACTATCTGTCCGTGTCGAGTTTCCGAACTCCAAAGCCCATTCAAAAGCGTCTCTGTCACTTGCAATTTGGTTATCATGGTTTCTCACGCTTTCAACTATCCCACCGCCCAAATCAAAAACCGATAACGATAGTTCTTTAGCTTTGGCATCATAACTTCCGCAAGAAATCACACTTTGTCCAAACTCATTATCTTTTAAACCATGACCATAAGCATTCACAAAAATTTCATATATGCTGCTAACTATCTCTGCTTTCAATGATTCAGACATATGCAACTTCTCACTAGTTAGCCAACTATCTTTCAAGTGTGAAATTATTTCAGAATCCTCAATAACTTTCTCGTGTTCTCTATAGCCAATATAGTCATTACTTGCGACAACACCATAAGCAGGTTGGACATAGTTCCAAAATCCAATCAGGAGCAATTTTTCCATCAATACTGGATTAATATTATCAATGTTGAAACCTACTTTCGGAGGGGAAAGGAAGCTTAGAACACTTGGACTTAATAATGAACGACTAGAGTTCTGCTGCTTCAGATAGTTGCAAATACCACCAATGACGACCAAACCATTATGGCTGATAGTGGAACAACCTGAAAAGTCAAAAATGTAGCTGTTATGTGGGGCAGAAAGGATCGCTTCACAGATCTTACCCAAGTATGAGTACGTGGATGCGTTATCCCTTAGAGGTGGAAGGTGTACATTGTAACGTTTATTTTCCATATATCATACACCTTTAAACTCAATAACCACAGGCGAAAATACTGCATCAATGATAAACAGAAGCTGTTGAAAAGTCATTGATAAATTTACCTTTCATTTTATAGTGCCTGTCAAATGCGATCTGAGTATCGTACGAGATTCATAACGTTTTGTTAAGTTGATGATAGAGCCTCCTCTCTACCACTGCACATCTCCGTCCATTGTGTTTGGATACAGGGCGATACAAGATGAAATAGACAAACCAGCTTACTTGCCGCTACAGAAAGCAATACCGCACACATTGCAATACTGAGGATTCATTTAACTACGTACTGATCTTTTTATGCTTATCATGTGTACTTAAGTGATGTGACAACAGTGTCTCACTGGCTTTGCTATGTGACTCACAGCAAGAAAACTCTGGAGCTTGACCAAGCTCGTCTCTGAGGTAATGTCCTGTGTAAATGAACAGTATGCTGCTGTTATGAACTTTATCCCATTTTACGCCAGTGACGGGATCACCGGGTTTGAAAGCCCGGCGGCAGACTATCTACAGCTTCCTTTGTCCCTTGATAAGTTGCTGGTTGAGCACCCCAGTGTGACCTACATAGACCTGGCGCAGGGGGGGATGGAAGGGGTATCTACGATGGATGGTGATGTGTTGATTGTCGATCCCCGTTGGGCAATGAGGCGAGAGTTTCTCTCGCCCCAGTACACCACCAAGTGGCGGGATTTGCCGAGGGTGAGGTGTTCATAAAGTATGGTTGTTGTATAAACTTGTGTCGGGATTGTCTATTCCTCTTGGGCTGATACCGCTACCATCTAAGGCTATGACTGTTCCTGAACCTACGGATTCAGAATTAAGATTGTTTAAAAGCACTTGATCCTTAGATCTGACATGAAGCTTTATAATCAGCGAACCTAACAGAAACCAGACCCCAAGTGTCGGCAGGAAAATGTTATCGAAGAATGGTGTAAGCACTAAGTTAAATGCTGATAAAATGAATAAAAACATGGAAATTTTATTGTATCTCTTCTTTATTCTTGGAATGTCTTCAAGCGTACACTTTTTGGTCATTTCCTTGGCCTCAGTTAAGTGAACAAACTTAATGTTATCGATACAGAGCAGATTTAAGTAAAACATGTTTTCATGTATGTGACTGAGGTCATATTGTTTCAACATCTAGTGCCTGAGTGTTGACACTCACCCCCAAATGAAGCAAAATTCCCACAGTGCAAAACCTCGCCCACTCGGCGGGGTTTTTTGTTATCTGCTGTTTTGTCCCTTGTCAGACCGCCATTCCGGCGGTTTTTTTATGTCTGAAATTCGCCTATGAAAGAGAAAATCATTACTTGGTTCGCCTACTTCTGGGCGGGTTTCAGCGGCTTCTTTTCGAGCCTGTTCAAAGTGAAATTTTGTGGTTGATTCCTCGTGATCCGAGCCATCAAAACTTTGAACACTAACGTTGCAGCGGGCACAGATTGCGGGATTGTGACTTAGTGCCCAGTGGTATTAAAACCGTCACTTTTACTGTGATTTCAGGCATTTTGTCAGTGCCAATGTCATTCGGTCATGTTGTACCCTCCTGTGCCTCAAGGCCTCAACCGTTTTTCTAGTCAGGGACTCTGAAAAACTGTCCGGTTGAGCATGATTTTAGGAGAAGATAATGATGGGAATGTGGTTTTCTGTCGGATTCATTGTGGTTGTGCTCTTACTTGGAGTGGCTATTTACAATGGTCTGATCGCTCGTAAGAATCAGGTTGATAATGCTGATTCGACAATTGATGTGATGTTAAAGAAGCGCTTTGATTTGCTTCCGAATATGGTGGAAACGGTCAAAGCTTACATGTCTCATGAAAGAGAAGTGCTGAACGAACTGACAGAACTTCGGACCAGGTTTCAGAGTGATATGGCAACTGGAGAAAAAAAACCTGAACTCGACCGGCGTCTGAACCAGGTATTTTCTCGCTTTAACATCATGGTGGAAGCTTACCCGGACTTGAAAGCCAGCAACAATTTCAGCCAACTACAACGAAGCATTAACGAGACTGAAGAGCAGATTGCTGCAGCGCGGCGTGCTTACAATGCTGCGGTGACTGATCTGAATAACGGTATTGAAATGTTTCCGTCTAATCTCTTTGCTCGCAGAATGGGGCTTACGCAAAGAATTCTTTTTGATATTCCAGAAGCACAGACACAACTCCCGGATATAGCTGAATTATTTGAGAATCGTGCAAATAAGGATGCCCGATGAATATTGATGATCTGAAAAGTGTCTTTGAAAGGGATTTACAACCACAGCTCGCAGTGATTGAACAAGAGCGTTGTGATGTGGTTGTCACACGGGATATGTGTGTCTTTGTCGGCGTATTGGCAGTGATCATTGGTACCCTTGTACTTTTTGGAACCTATATTGACCCGAATATCATCATGGTGTGTGTTGGTATCATTCTGGCTGTATTGGGTTTAATTTATCAAATGAAATGGAATGAGTATCGTGTTGTTTATAAAGAGAAAGTAATTTCCAGTATCATTCAAAGTATTGATGATTCGCTGGAGTATAACCCGACAGGCAGTATTGAACGGGAGGTCTATGACAGAAGTGGTCTTTCTCCAGGTGGATATAGCCAGTTTGAAGGCGAAGATTTTATCAGTGGTAAGATAGGGCAGACTGCAATAGAAATGTCGGAAGTTCACACCAAATATAAAGTCAAAAGGAGAACTGCCGACGGTAAAACAAAAACATACATGCGGACTAGATTCCGAGGTATGGTCATCATCGCAGATTGTAATAAGCATTTTAATAGTCAGACTTTTGTCTCAATTGACAAAGGAAAAGATGATTCGTTTCTGGAGAATATCAAACAGGGTTTTGTGGGTACGCCCGACAATTTGGTTCGGCTGGAAGATCCAGAGTTTGAGCGAGATTTCGATGTCCATAGCACCAATCAGGTTGAAGCAAGATATCTGCTGACACCGGCTTTCATGCAACGGGTTGTGGCATTTCGTGAAAATACAGGAAAATACTTGGCACTATCGTTTGTCGATGGAAAGTTATTCATCTCAGTTTCTGGCGGCGATATGAAATATTTTGAACCTAAGCTATCTGATTCGGCAACTGATTTTAATACCGTAAAAGATATCTTCTCTGAGTTAAAGCTATTGGTGGGGCTGATAGATGCTTTGGATTTAAATACACGTATTTGGTCTAAAGAATAAGTATTAATTTATCGAGTGGTCAGGGCGGGACGATACTTTCTCGCTCTGTCTTTCATCACGAGGTTACCCATCCTGTCAGAATAATCAGACACGCGATTATTTTCTGATACTTGTCTTTTGGTGAGCATATACATACCTGTGTACTGGTTCTTAATTAATAATAAATTGAATGTTAGCCATTGTTTTAATTCACATGATCAATGAATAAATTTTAATTTTCTTTCTGTTGAGTCATTTTTTGGAATCAAAAGCCAAATATGACATTTGCCCTGACAGTTTTGACATTCTCTATTGGTAATCTTTTTTTTCTTAGATAAAAAATTAACACCGACATATTTTGCTCTGCTAATAATTGAGGTGAATCATTTTTAATCAATCTGTCTGAATTGGTGGACAATAAGGAAAAAGGAAAATCAATGCCAACCATTTTGAAAGCAAAACCCGCCGCTTTTGCTGTGTTCGCAGCGCTCGGAATGATGACACAGCCAGCAATGGCTGACGGTAGTGAACTGGTCGCACAAGACGGGACTGTGCTGGTCGGTTACTGGCACAACTGGTGCGACGGCAGGGGCTATCAGGGCGACAATGCGCCGTGTCTGCCGCTGTCTGAGGTCGCCAGCGGCTATAACGTCGTCAATGTGTCCTTCATGAAAGTGTATGACGTCAGTGAAGGCCGGATTCCCACCTTTAAGCTTGATCCGAATATTGGTTTGTCTGAAGCCGAATTTATCAGTCAGATCAGTGCACTGAATGCGCAGAACCGCTCGGTGCTGTTGGCTCTGGGCGGGGCTGATGCGCACATTGAACTGAAAGCTGGTGACGAAGTCGCTTTTGCCGATGAGATTATCCGTCTGGTCGATACCTACGGCTTTGATGGTGTGGATATCGATCTGGAACAAGCGGCGGTGGATGCCAGCGATAACCAGACGGTGATTCCGGCTGCGCTGCGCATGGTGAAAGAGCATTACCAGCAATCAGGCCAGCGTTTCATGATCACCATGGCGCCTGAGTTTCCTTATCTGACGACGTCTGGCAAATACACGCCTTACCTGAAAGGGCTGGCAGGCTATTACGACTATATCAACCCGCAGTTCTACAACCAGGGGGGTGATGGTGTCTGGGTCGACGGTGTGGGCTGGCTGGCACAGAGTAACGACGCGGTGAAAGAAGATTTTATTTTCTACATGGCGGACTCACTGGCCAACGGAACGCGCGGTTTCACGCAGATTCCAGCCGAAAAACTGGTCTTTGGCATTCCGTCCAATATCGATGCGGCAGCAACCGGGTTTATTCAGAACCCGGCAGATCTCTACCGTGCATTCGACCGCATGAAAGCGCAGGGCCAGCCGTTAAAAGGCGTGATGACCTGGTCTATTAACTGGGATGTAGGCACCAATGCCTCTGGTCAGTCGTACAACGGCCAGTTTGCCAAAGATTATGGGCCATTTGTCCACAGTCAGACGGTGCCCCTACCGGATGGCAAACCTGTGCTCAGTGGTGTGGAAGATGTTCGCTTACCGGCTGGCGGCCAGTTTGATGCCATGGCGGGTGTGTCGGCTACCGATGCCGAAGATGGCTCGCTGACCTCGGTGATCGTGGTTCAGGGCACGGTTGATACAGCAGTCACAGGGGCGTATTCACTGACTTACTCAGTCACCGACAGCGATGGGAATCAGACTTCAGCCGCCCGTCTGGTGACGGTTTATAACAGCGCACCGCAATTCAGTGGTGTCAGCGATGTGATTGTCCTGCAGGGCGAAGCGTTTGATCCGCTGGCGGGCGTGTCGGCCTCTGATCAGGAAGACGGCGATCTGACGGCTTCAGTGTCTTTATCGGGCAGCGTAGATGTCAACACTGTGGGCAGTTATGTCCTGACTTACAGTATCACTGACTCTGCCGGTCTTACCGCCACAGCCACACGCACTGTGACCGTGACGGATGACAGTCAGGTGTGCAGTGATACCTGGCAGGCGAGCTCAGTGTACAACGCCGGCGATGTGGTCAGTTACGACGGTAAAACCTGGAAAGCCAAGTGGTGGACGCAGAACAATATTCCGGGCGCTGAACAATGGGGACCGTGGGAAGAAACCGGCAGTTCCGGCTGTGCCGGCACCGTTGTCGACCCGGTGGATCCCGTTGACCCAACAGATCCGACAGAGCCAACGGACCCGACCGATCCTGCAGAGCCAGGCGCTTATTCGGTTTATCAGGCAGGTGAGAACTATGGCGCAGGCGATCGGGTGTCCAATCTCGGCAGTGATTTTGAATGTAAACCTTATCCGTACTCAGCCTGGTGCGCCGGTGCTGCCTGGGCCTATGAGCCGGGTGTCGGGACCGCCTGGCAAGATGCCTGGATCAAACTGTAAGGATACGAGATGAACAAGCATAAAGAATGTTATCTGACGAGCCTGGCTGGGCTCGTCATCGGCCTGAGCACGGCGGGTGCTCAGGCGTATACGCTGACTCAAAGTGAGGTCAACGCCGATGAAGCGGCCATTATTGCGGCTCAGCCGGAAGGGTTACAACTGGTCAGGGATGCGATTCGCACACTGGATAATGCAAGCGTGGAGGCCATTACGGTCGGCGCTGGCAGCAACCCGGATAATGTTAAGCGAGTGGAGAGTATCGTCAGTGAGTCCGACTGGCAGTTCCTGTTTGCTGAACGAAACGAAAAGTACACGTACCTGAACTTTCTGAAAGGGATTGGGAAATTCCCGGCGTTTTGTGGCAATTATACCGATGGCCGCGATGCCGATGCGATCTGCCGCAAATCTCTGGCGACCATGTTCGCGCATTTTACGCAGGAAACCGGCGGCCACAACAGTTACAGCGCCATCCCAGAATGGCGCCAGGGGCTTTTTTATCTGCGCGAAGTGGGCTGGACGGAAGAGATGTCCGGTGGCTACGGCATCTGTGCGCCCGGGGTCTGGCAGGCCGATGCGTACCCGTGTGGCACCAACGTTGACGGTACATACAAAAGCTACTTTGGCCGTGGTGCGAAGCAACTGAGTTATAACTATAACTATGGTTCTTTCTCGCAGATGATCTACGGCGATGTCTCTGTGCTGCTGGATCACCCGGATCGGGTTGCCGATACCTGGCTGAATCTGGCCAGTGCGGTGTTCTTCTATCTCTATCCCCAGCCACCGAAACCCAGCATGCTGCACGTGATCGACGGCACCTGGCAGCCGAATGCAGCGGATTTGGCCAATGGCCTGGTCCCCGGCTTTGGTGTCACGACGCAGATCATCAATGGGGGTGTCGAGTGTGGCGGCAGTGCCGAACACATTCAGTCGCAGAACCGGATTAACTATTACCGTGAGTTCGCCAGTTACCTGAATGTGCCTGTCCCGGCAGACGAGGTGCTGGGTTGTGCCGCCATGAAGCAGTTCGATGGCGAAGGCGCCGGTGCGCTGGCGATCTACTGGGAGCAGGACTGGGGCTGGCGTCCGGATACCCCGGATAACCAGACTTATCGCTGCCAGCTGGTGAACTATCAGGGGCCGTATTCTGCTTTCATTACCGGTGATTATGCCAAATGTGTCAGCGAGAAATTCGGCGTGGATATCCTTGATGACACTGGCCCGGTTGCCCCGATTGCCAACGCAGGTTCTGATGTGACTGTGGTCGGTGACAACTCGGCAGTGACGCTGGATGGCAGCCAGTCGAGCGATGCCAATGACGATATCGTCAGCTACAACTGGGTCCAGACGGGCGGTCCTGCACTGAGCATGACCCATGTGAATCAGGCACTGGCGACTGTGATGGTTCCTGAGGTCGCGGAAGAAACGCCGTTTGAATTCACGCTGACTGTCACAGACAGCACCGGTTTGTCTGCTTCAGA
>NZ_JASJOJ010000096.1:0-9373 GCF_038519165.1 Photobacterium sp. SP02 | reverse complement strand
CTTTACTGCTTAAGTTGGCACCATTGATCAGTTGTACTTTGCCTTTGCGTTCAGGAGCTTTCTTATTGGTCAGCACCCAAACATAAGTCGCAATGCCTGTGTTGTAGAACATGTCGGTCGGCAGCGCGACAATGGCTTCCAGCAGGTCGGCTTCCAGAATATAACGACGAATTTCACTTTCACCACTGCCGGCCCCGCCGGTAAAGAGCGGAGAGCCGTTCAGGATAATGCCGATACGGCCGCCGTCAGTCACAGCACCGTCGGTGCTGCGGGTATCACGCATTTTGCTGATCAGGTGCATCAAAAACAGCAGCGATCCGTCGGAAACACGGGGTAAGCCCGGCCCGAAGCGACCATCAAAGCCTTTCTGCAGATGCTCAGCTTTGATTTCTTCTTCGATCTTTTTCCAGTCAACCCCAAACGGTGGGTTTGACAGCATGTAATCAAATGCGTCAGCAGGTAGTTGGTCGTTCGACAGGGTGTTGCCCAGCTTGATACGGCTGACATCCTGACCTTTGATCAGCATATCGGCTTTGCAGATCGCGTAAGATTCCGGGTTCAGCTCTTGCCCAAAGGCACGCATCACGGCATTTGGGTTTAACTCATGAACGTATTCCATCCCGGAGGATAAGAAGCCACCGGTTCCTGCTGTCGGGTCGTAAATGGTGCGGATAATGCCATCTTTGGTCAGGGCTTCATCGTCTTCCATAAACACCAGTGAGGTGGTCAGGCGCACGATATCCCGCGGGGTAAAGTGCTCACCTGCCGTTTCATTGGAAGATTCTGCGAAGCGACGGATCAGTTCTTCAAACACCAGGCCCATGTCATGGTTCGAAATGGTCTTTGGGCTGAGGTCGGTGGTCGCAAATTTCTTCACAATTTTGTACAGCAGGTTGGCGTCTTCCAGCAAACCCACAAACTCATCAAACTTAAAGTGCTCAAAAATCTCGCGCGCGTCTTTCGAGAAGGACTGAATATACTTTTCCAGATTCGACTTGATGTTGGTCTGGCCCATCTTGCCAAGATCCATTGGCGAGGTATTAAAGAAAGCCAGACCATCCGCGTTTTGCGGCGTTTGCGTTGCACGCAGCAGGAATTTTTCCTGCGCTTCTTCCGGCAGTTTCATCGGTTGAATACGCTGATATTCGGTAACCACCGCGTCTTTACTGCTCTCCAGTACACACTCCAGACGACGCAGCAGTGTAAATGGCAGGATGACCCGTCCATATTGAGATTGTTTGAAATCACCGCGAAGCAGGTCAGCCACCGACCAGATAAAAGCCGCGGTTTGAGAGAAATTATTGTTGGTCATGAAGAATCTCGGAACTAGCCAAAGTTAAACTGCCGGCGATTATACAGAAGGATTCCGGCGGTGTCTGATAGGGAGTGCAAAGTATGCATCATGGTTTGGATAACAGATTGAGTGTGGTGCTTTTTAGTGTGTTTGATTGTTCCGGAACAGGAATCAGAGATGTGTCACTCATGATCGGTTATGAGATCTGTTGATTATTGGATGGATTTATAAGAAGCTGGCGCGTAAAAATTCTTGCCAAAACAGCCCTCAGGGATCGATTGACACAATGAGATTCAAACGAGAAGGATCAGGGATGAGCCAATATCACACGCAAATCAGCCGTTACTTTCGCCAATCACTTATCGATGCCGACAGGCTATGCCCAGAAGACAAGGATATTCTTCCGGTGTTGGGGCCGGACAAGAAACAAGATCCCAAAGATGCGTATCTGGCATTCGACCAATCGATTTGGCAGCAGGGACGAATCAATCCGAATTTGGCGGCACAAATTCTGGATGCAAGGCAGGGGAAAAACAAGGAACCCTTGCAGCAGTCTGAAATTGTGATTTTCCCTCGTGTTGATTATCTCAAATACCAAGGGGGTGCTCATGATCAGCGAAAACGGACGGTGCTGTTGCCTTTGGTCGTGTTTGCTAATTTGCACCGTGACGGCACACTTCAACCCACAAAAAAAGCTCCTTGGATCCCTCGCATCTGGATTGGGCCTTCGGAGGAATCAACGGAGCCGTTTACTGAAATGGCGAAAATCGATGAATTTTTCACGCAACACCCGTTTGAGGGGGTTGAAGATTGGCCACAGTTAACGGCTTATTGTGCAAGGCTGTTGTGTCACGCAACAGGAACACCTTTTCGGGAACCTTCAGCTGAGCAAGCATCGACTCAAGTCGCAGAGATTCTGGTTTCAGATGACTTTTCGCAAAGCGCTCAGTGCTTATTTCAGCTTGATACGCCAGTTGTTGGCGCAAAAGCTAATTTACTGAAGTTGCTGGATTTTCTGATCGATAGAAAACACTACCCAAAACTTTATCAGGCTTATAGTGAGCGAAAGAATGCCAGGCTTTCAACCTTTGAGAACAAGCAAGATTCAGTCAGTCTAGCGCAACAGCACCTTGGGCAAATGTCAGGTGAGTTTCCGCTTTCTGTAAAACAACGCAATGCATTGCATCATTTTATTGAACAAGTTGATGGTGAGGTGCTGGCTGTTAATGGGCCTCCGGGAACAGGGAAAACAACTCTCCTACGTTCAGTGGTTGCCAACCTATGGACGCAGGCTGCGTTAAATCAGTCTGAACCGCCGCTCATCGTCGCGACCTCAAACAACAATCAGGCTGTGACTAACATACTAGAAAGCTTTGCCCGCATTGATGAAGATGGTCTGGATGAATCATTAAAGGGGCGATGGTTGCCTGAAGTCGACAGCTATGGTTTGTATTTCTGTTCAAGCGCCAAAGCGAACTCAAAAAATCCCTACCGTTATGCAGGCCCGAAAGGGGAAGGCTGTATGGAGGCATGGCAAACACAAACCTTTATCACAGAAGCGCAGTCACACTTTTTGAATCAAGTCGGCCAATGGCAGCAAAGTGAATGTCAGTCGGTGGATGATGCCTTGAAGGCACTCCACCGTGAAATGTTGATTGTGAAAAAACAAATTTCTCAGGGCTTCGACTTTCTGGAAAACTGGCAGTCTGCATTAAGTCTCATCGATAATAAATACGGCTCTTTAGATGGTTTACGAGAAACGATTACGGAAAACAAGGTCGCATTAGAAGAGCAAGCAAAGGCCTATCAACAAGAGAAACAACGGTTAGATGAATTATATGGCCTTTGGGAATCACGTTCTTGGTGGGTCCGTTGTTTCATCTGGCTCCCTCATATACGAAAGCAAGAAGAACGTAAAACGGCAAGGTTGCTCAATCAGTGGGACAGACATATTGAGGTCAGCTCGGATGATCAGGTTGAATCGTATATCAATCAGCAGATGACTCAAATTGCGACTCAAACGAGCGGCTTGCAAAAAGAGTTGCTGGCTGCGGAAAAAGCGTTAGACCACTTTTTAACGCAACAGGGCAGGCTAGAGTGCTGGATGGCACCCGCGAAGCATTTGAAACTGTTCAGTAAAACGAAACCGGAACAGGTGCAGGAGCTGAATGACCGCTATTACCGTTTTCGCTTGTTCAAATTAGCGACACACTACTTTGAAGCACGTTGGTTGAAAGAAACGAAGTCTTTTGTCGAGTCGAATGATGCAGATAAGAAATCACCCTTCAAGCTATTACGTAAGCTTCGTCGCTACGCAAAGTTAACACCTTGCTTTGTATCCACTTTCTATATGGTCCCGAGCACCTTTATGGCCGGAGAGTACAAGGATAATGTCTGGCAGGATCTTCCTCAGTTGGAAGAAATTGATTTACTGATTGTCGATGAGGCAGGTCAGGCATTGCCGGATGTATCAGCAGCAAGTTTTGCTTTAGCGAAAAAGGCACTGATTGTTGGTGATACCGACCAGATTGAGCCTGTTTGGAGTATTCCTGCAGGTGTAGACCGATCCAACTTAGCTTTATATGGGTTGCTCGGCGATGACGCTGATTACGAAAGCTGGCTGGACAGTGGTTTGCTGGTAAGCAGTGGTAATGTGATGCGAGTGGCCCAAAGGCAGTGTCGCTATCATCAAATTGAGCAGCTCCAGCGCGGTTTATATCTGACGGAACACCGTCGCTGTTTTAATGACATTGTGGGTTACTGTAACGATCTTGTTTATCAAGGAGTGCTTGAACCATTAAGAGGAAATGCAAAGCACGACGTTCCCTGGGGAACGATGACCATGGAACCCGTCGTTTCTGCTTCTCGCTCATATGGTGGCAGTCGTGGGAACCCTGGTGAAGCCCAAGTCATTGCTGATTGGGTGTTTTCTCAGAGCAAAAAAATTGTCGAGTATGCCAGGCAGCAAGATGAGAAATTGAAGGATAAGACTGATGCTGTAGTACTGTCCAAAGCCGTTGGAATCATTACGCCGTTTAGCAAGCAAGCGGCACTTATACGCTCTGAGCTGACAAAGCATTCGATAGAAAATATTACCGTGGGCACTGTACATAGTTTACAAGGCGACGAGCGTTTCATTGTATTGTTTTCCAGTGTTTATGGGGAAAACGATAAAGATAGCGGTAAGTTTTATGATGCTGGATCAAATATGCTGAACGTGGCTGTATCTCGTGCAAAAGATTCATTGATTGTGTTTGGTGATCCTAACGTCTTTGGGATGAGTGCTAAGGGTTCGCCATCCGGGATGTTACGGCAGAGACTCGCTCTTGCTAAAGAAAGCAACAAGTTAGGTGAGCTGGAAGGAATTGGCTGAAGGGAACTGATTTTTACTTTTTGGGCATGTTCAATACTAAAGTGAGGTCATTGTGAGGTCATTTTAGTAACATCCCAAAAACAAAAAGCCCGCCAGGTCAGGACCTTAGCGGGCTTTGTGACATTCGAAGATGTCTTCGTATACGATTTGGTGGAGCTGGCGGGAGTTGAACCCGCGTCCAAAATCAGTCTAACCAATGGCGCTACATGCTTAGTTTGTCTTTAATCTCGCCAAAGCACTGCGAACAAACACGCTATGCTGAGACACACCTGAATTAAATTTAACGCTTCCGCTCCCAGGTCAAAGCTTCCACGCGATCTCGTTTGGGTTTGACTGCCCTGATTCCCCGTCCTACGAGCTAAGGCTAGGGAGGGCAGGCTCTGAGCAGGTTATTAAGCTGCTAGTGCGTAGTTTTCGTCGTTTGCGACTATTTTTTTGCGGCTTTTTAAAGAGGCAAACCGCACCTCTGCATGCTCCACGGGCCTTCTTGATCCTGTCGAATCCTGAATCAGCCCCAGTGAGGTGTTCAATACTAGCAGAAAATTCTGCCAGGTCAATGACTACCGCGAACTGTGCTTCATGATTCGCGCTTTATCGCGCTGCCAGTCGCGGTCTTTGGCGTCTGAACGTTTATCGTGAAGCTTTTTACCTCTCGCGGTACCTAACTTAAGTTTAACCCATGAACCCTTCCAGTACATGGAAAGTGCCACAATGGTTTCACCGTCGCGGTTCACCGCCCCGGTTAAGCGGTCCAGTTCGCGGCGGTTCAGCAGTAGCTTACGCACACGGGTCGGTTCTGCCACCACGTGGGTCGAGGCCGCATTGAGCGGCGTGAAGGTGGCGCCGGAAAGAAATGCCTCGCCGTTCCGGATAAACACGTAGCTTTCGGAAATGTTGGCTTTACCCGCACGCAGGGACTTCACTTCCCAACCCTGGAGCGAAATGCCGGCTTCATATTCATCATGAATTGAAAATTCATGGCGGGCAGACTTATTCAGCGCAATGGTGTTGCTGCCCGGCTTGTTTGGTTTTTTCTTTGCCATAGCTTCTTATTATACGGATTCAAGTTGTTAGGGGAACGTTTTTCCCAGAGGCAATAGGCCATGGAGACACACTATCACTGAATCTTTGGCAGATCGCCGACTAATGGTATCATTACCAGCGATATTGGGTTAAGGAGAAACTATGCCTCAAATCAGTCGCTCTGCACTGGTCCCGTTCAGTGCCAAGCAAATGTTTGACCTGGTGAACGATGTTGAGTCTTATCCGGCGTTTTTGCCGGGATGCTCTGGCACCAAAATTCTGGAAAGCTCTACTGAACATATGATGGCGGCAGTAGACGTTTCCAAGGCTGGGATCAAAAAAACCTTTGTGACTCGTAATCAGTTAGAAGGCATTCATAAGATCAGCATGCAGCTGGTGGAAGGGCCGTTCCGTAAACTGGTGGGTGGCTGGCACTTTACCGAGCTGGATACCGATGCCTGTAAAGTGGAGCTGAAGCTGGATTTTGAATTCACCAATGCGCTGGTGGAAGCGGTGTTTGGCAAGGTGTTTCATGAGCTGACCAGCAACATGGTGAATGCCTTTACCCAGAGGGCCAGGGAAGTTTATGAGCTCTGAGCAAAATAATCTGATCCATGTTGAGGTGGTGTACGCGCTGCCCAATACCCAGCGGGTGATCAAGCTGGCGATTACCCCGGATACGCCCGTGCAGGAGATCATTGAACGCTCCGGGGTGCTGGAAATGTATCCGGAGATCGACCTGAAAAAGAACAAGGTCGGGGTGTTCAGCCGTACGGTGAAGCTGGATGCCAGAGTGCATGAAGGGGATCGGATAGAGATTTATCGCCCCTTGCTGGCCGATCCGAAAGAGATCCGCCGCAAGCGCGCCGAGCAGGCCAAGCAGGAAGCCCTGGCGGCCAAGAAATCCAAAGGCGACGCTGTGCCGGAATCCGATGCGTCAGATACGTCAGACGCAACAGACGAATAGGGCAGCAGTGCTGAGCCCTGATGCGACCTCTTAAAAGCGCTTCATGCGCCGCCACAGTTCAATTTACTGTCGGATTTACTGTCGGATAACAAAAAGAAAAGCTCGCCTTGGCGAGCTTTTTTGTGTTCTGGCGCTGAATCTGCAGGTTTCACCGTTTAATTTAACGGGTCGTTGAAATTCGGCCCTGGCTGATAATCCCCTGTCATGCGGGTCAGCAAGCGGTTTTGATCAAAGGTTAAAACCAGATCTTTTTGTTCCGGATCATCGTGGCCCGGTTTGTGGTAGAACACATAGTACCAGGTGTTCGGGTATTCAGGCTCTACCAGCATCGGCGAGCCAAGCACATAACGCACCTGTTCCTGATTCATGCCGTATCTGAGGTTATCGATATCTTTTTCATCAAGATAGTTGCCCTGATTGATATCAATACGGTAGACCAAGCGTTCAACCAAAGAGCAGCCGCCCAGCAGGCTGACGCTCAACGCTAACGCGGCAAAAGTTTTCCAGTTCATAGCATCCCGGCAAAATAATCAGTTCTGCTTGTGATGATAAGCAAGTTAGTGGCAGAAGTAAAAGCACTAGGTGGGTAACTCCCGCATAATGCAAAGATTAAGCGGGAGTTCAGACGCTGGAATGTTCAGAAAGTTGCATCAGTGGTGCGATTAACCGGCAACTTTCTGCGCCAGATCATGCTGCTACCAGTAATTCCTTGGCATTGGCCAGTGTACGCTCTGTGATCTCACTGCCGCCCAGCAGGCGGGCCAGCTCGCTGATCCGTGAGCTCTCATCCAGCGCTTTCATCTGGGTTTCGGTCTGGCCTTTGGCGGTCTTTTTAGCAACGAACATCTGCTGATGCCCGCAACCGGCAACCTGCGGCAAGTGGGTCACACAGATCACCTGCGTCGATGTGCCCAGAGTACGCAGCATACGGCCCACAATCGCCGCAGTCGGGCCACTGATACCGACATCCACTTCATCGAAAATCAGGCTGGGTGTTTCCACTTTCTGAGCTGTGATCACCTGGATGGCCAGAGAGATACGTGACAGCTCACCGCCCGAGGCGACTTTGCCCAGTGGCTGCAGGGGCTGGCCCGGGTTGGTAGAGACCATAAAGGTAATGGTGTCGAAACCCAGCGGGGTCAGCATACGTTCCGGATCGCTGTGGATATCAATCTGGAAAATGGCTTTCTCCATGCTCAGCTCATGCATGCTGTGCGAGATTTTTTTGTTCAGCTCTTTGGCGTAACGCTGGCGGCTTTTGCTCAGTTTTTCTGCGCTGTCGAGAAAACTCAGGCGTTTGGCTTCTACTGCATCGGCCAGGGCATCGAGCTTCTCGTCGCCGCCGTCCAGGTTTTCAAGCTCCAGCAGCAACTCCTGATGCTTCTGCCACAGCTCCGCGGGCATCACATAGTGTTTCCGGGCCAGCGACATGATTTTCGCCAGACGCTCTTCCAGATAGACCAGACGCTGCGGGTCCATATCCAGATCGTCCATATAGCCGCGCAGCTCCTGGCTGGCTTCCTGTACCTGAATAATGGCTTCTTCCAGCATGGGGGCGAGGGTGCTGAGCTTGCTGTCCATTTCGCCCAGCTCAAGCACTTGCTGGCTGGCCTGCTGCAGTAACTGCAGTGCATTGACCTCATCTCCTTCGTACAGCAAGGCGAGGGCATGCTGGCTGGTGAGCGCGAGATCGCCGGAATTGGACAGGCGCTTGTGCTCTTCTTCGATCTCAGCAAATTCGTCTTCGCCCAGTGCCAGATCATTGAGCTCTTTGACCTGATACTGGATCAGCTGTTTTTGCGCCTCGTTATCGGCACGGCTCTGGCTCAGGCGGTTCAGCTCATTTTTGGCATGCCGCCAGGCTTGATAATCACTGCTGACTTTTTCCATCAGGGCATGATGGCCGGCATAGTTGTCCAGCATTTCCTGCTGATGTTCCGGGCGCATCAGCAACTGGTGTGCATGCTGGCCGTGGATGTTGATCAGCAGCTGGCCCAGCGCTTTTTGCTGAGAGGCGGGCACCGGGCTGCCATTGATGAAGCCACGGGAGCGGCCTTCTTTGGTCACCACACGGCGAAGGATACACTCGTCGCCTTCAATCAGCTCGTTGTCTTCCAGCCAGCGGCGGGCCGCCTGATTGTTGCGCAGCGAGAAGGTTGCGTGAATTTCTGCTTTGTCTTCACCGGGGCGGACCATGCTGGCTTCAGCACGATCGCCCAGGCATAAGCCAAGGGCATCAATCGCTATAGATTTACCTGCACCGGTTTCACCTGTGATGGTTGTCATCCCAGATTTCATTTCAAACTCGAGATTTTTGACAATTGCAAAATTAGAGATCGTCATGTGTGCCAGCATCTGTGTTCACCTGTCTAAATCAACACCTGTTTATTTGCACAGTATATACTGTATCTACATACAGTAAAGTGGCGGTGAACGGATTTATGGTGAAAATTGTGATTAAGGTTAAATTTCTGCTGACATGAAAAAAGCCAGCACAAGGCTGGCTTAACAAAGACATAGGTTTGATTTCAGAACAGCTTGCTCGACCAGCCTAACTTGCCGCGCAGTATGTTGTAGTAGCTGTAGCTTGTCGGGTGGATCAGCTGCAGGTGATCCGGACTCTGGTAGATGTGAATTTCATCACCCGGGCTGACCGGCAGCGACACCTGTCCGTCGCAGCTCACTTCCAGTGTCCGTCCGTCGTCAGGCACAATCA
>NZ_JASJOJ010000095.1:0-9426 GCF_038519165.1 Photobacterium sp. SP02 | reverse complement strand
TAGATGAAAGAATTTGCTTGGCGACCATAGCGTTGCGGACCCACCTGATCCCATGCCGAACTCAGACGTGAAACGCAGCAGCGCCGATGGTAGTGTGGGGTCTCCCCATGTGAGAGTAGGACATCGCCAGGCTTTAATTACTAATTTGTCTACTGTAGCTTGCCGTTTTTGAGTGCTGCGATGCTCATGTACTGAATGTACACTGCGCTTCTCGCATCAAAATCGTCATCGCACAGCGACAAATTACTCAAACAAAGCAGTGAAGCGTAAGACTTTGTTTAGATAAAATTTTGCTGGTATAGCTCAGTTGGTAGAGCGCACCCTTGGTAAGGGTGAGGCCCCCAGTTCAAATCTGGGTACTAGCACCAGAATTTGCTTAGCGACAATAGCGCTGTGGTACCACCTGATCCCATGCCGAACTCAGACGTGAAACGCAGCAGCGCCGATGGTAGTGTGGGGTCTCCCCATGTGAGAGTAGGACATTGCTAAGCACCTCCTTCAAAACCCAGCCTTTGGCTGGGTTTTTTCATTTCTGCTATCTGCTATTTTCACTGTCTCTTTCGCTAGCCAACTGCTTTCATTAGAATTATTCATTATGTCCTTAACTATCTATAATTCTTTTAATGCGGTAATGCTTGCAGAGTGAGTAGAAATTCTATAATTTTTGGGTATCTGGACGTCTGTACATCTTAGGGAGAGCAACACATGCCCATTAAAATTCCTGATCAGTTACCGGCAACAGATATTCTTCGTAGTGAGAATATCTTCGTCATGTCTGCAAAACGCGCTGCCAGTCAGGAAATTCGCCCGCTGAAGGTATTGTTGCTTAATCTGATGCCGAAAAAAATTGAAACTGAAACTCAGTTTCTCCGTCTGTTATCAAACAGTCCTCTGCAGGTGGATGTTGAGTTATTGCGGATTGATAACCGCCCGACGAAAAATACGCCAATGGAGCATCTGGACACCTTCTACCGGCAGTTCGAAATGGTGAAGCACCGAAATTTCGACGGCTTGATTGTGACAGGTGCTCCGCTGGGCCTGGTGCAGTTTGAAGATGTGCTGTACTGGGAAGAAATCCAGGCCATTCTGAACTGGGCGAAAGGGCATGTGACTTCGACCATGTATGTGTGCTGGGCCGCTCAGGCTGGGCTTAAGCTGATGTACGATTTGCCTAAGCGTACCCGCAAAGAGAAATTATCAGGTATCTACACCCATAGAGTCCACAATCCCCATCATCCTCTTCTGAGAGGGTTTGACGATACCTTTTGGGCTCCTCACTCCCGTTATGCTGACTTCTCGCCTGAGTTTTTATCCGAGCACACTGCTCTGGACATTCTGGCCACCTCTGATCAGGCAGGCGTGTATCTGGCCGCCACCAAAGATAAGCGCAATGTCTTCGTGACCGGACATCCTGAATACGATGCCCATACATTACATAATGAATATATGCGTGATTTGGGGGAAGGGATGGAGCCCAAGATTCCTGTGAATTATTATCAGGATAATGATCCGGATAAACCGCCTGTGGCAAGTTGGCGCAGTCATGGTCATCTGCTGTTTGCTAATTGGCTGAATTATTGTGTCTACCAGCAAACGCCTTATGATCTGGAGCATTTCTCGGAAGACAAATTCACCAAGGACGACTGATTGAGGTTGCCCTCGCAAACAAAAAGACCTGCCAAAGCAGGTCTTTTTCATGGTCAGGATTCGGGTATTCAAGATTTGGGAGCGGTTTCCGGCTGCGGGTGAGCCGGAGCCGCTGGCTCATTTTCTTTTGCTTTATTTGCTTCCCAGAGTTTCGCTTTTTCGATCATTGGTGTGATGGTTGAACCCTGGATCAGGATAGAGAACACCACAACCGAATAGGTCATCACCAGGATAATCTCTTTCACATCAATGTTTTTTTCCGGAATGACGATAACGCCGGCAGGAATTGCCATCGCCATCGCCAGAGCCAGACCGCCACGCAAGCCACCCCAGGTGAGGATCTTCACCGATTCGGGATTGTATTGGCGATAGCGTTTAAAGCCAAGATATGACAGCTTCACACTCAGATAGCGCGCCAGCAGCACCAGCGGTACCGCAATCACCATCAGTGTCCAGTCTTCCTCATGGAAGCTGAATGACAGCATGCTCATACCAATCAGCAGGAAGAGTACACCGTTCAGGAACTCATCAACCAACTCCCAGAAGTGATCCAGATGATCTTCACTCTCTTTAGAAAAGCCGATATAACGGGTCCAGTTGCCTATCATGATACCGGAGACCACCATAGCGAGCGGCCCGGACACATGAATCACATCGGCAAAAGCATACCCTGCCGTTGGGATCCCCAGGGTCAGCAGCAGCTCCATGGAGTGATCATCGGTCGAACTGATCAGGTAATGGAACAGCAGGCCGAGAACAAAACCATAGGTTATACCACCAATGGCTTCCTGCAGGAAAAGATGGCCAACGCCCAGCACAGTAGGGGCTTCATCACCAAAGGCGATGGTAAACAAAGTCACAAAGATGACCAGACCAAAACCATCGTTAAACAGCGACTCACCTTCAATTTGGGTGGAGATGCGGCGCGGTGCGTGCAGTTTTTTCACTATCGCCAGCACGGCTATCGGGTCGGTCGGTGAAATTAATGCGCCGAACAGCAGGCAGTAAATCAGGTCAAACTGGATTCCCAGCATCTGGCATATCCACCACAGACTGCCACCGATGAAAAAAGTGGAGAACAGTGTGGCCCCCAGAGCCAGAATGGTGATTTCCCATTTTTGATCTTCGAGATGTGGCAGCTTGATCCCTAAACCGCCGGCAAAAAGCAGGAAGCCCAGTATGCCTTTTAGCAGAAAGCTTTCGAAGTCGATCTGACCCAGCTGCTCTGCAGCGATTTCTTCCAGGTGAAACCAGCCGTTGTGACCTGCGATCACAATCCCGAGCGATAAAATAATAGCACCGGCTGTGATGGCGATAGTGGTTTGCATCTTGCCTATTTTGTGGTTAATAAAGGCAATAACCATCGCGGCGGCGGCGAGAAAACAGAGGGTACTGTATACCGACATCCTTGATCCTCATCTGTTGTTAAAGTGTTAAGCAAAAATTGTGACAAAATATAAATGTTCGGGCCTCTGATAGCCATAAAAACTTTAGGCTTACGCTTGGATAATAAGTTTTCGCAAACGATGTATGGACGTCTAGATTTCCAATCAGGCTGTGATAGGATGTTAGCAGCTGATAGGTTTAAGTGTAAGGAAGTAAGCAGTGTCGAAGGGAACGGATTTATTACAAAAGCGACTTAAGGAACAGATCCTCATTATCGATGGGGGCATGGGCACCATGATCCAGAGCTACAAGCTGGATGAAGAGGATTACCGTGGTGAACGTTTTTCTGATTGGCATTCGGATCTTAAAGGCAATAATGATCTGCTGGTACTCTCCCAGCCGCAACTGATCAAGGATATTCATTCCGCTTACCTTGAAGCCGGCGCCGATATTCTTGAGACCAACACCTTCAACGCAACGACCATCGCCATGGCTGACTATGACATGGAGAGCCTGAGCGCTGAGATTAATTTCGAAGCGGCTAAGCTGGCCCGCCAGGTGGCTGATGAATGGACGGCGAAAACCCCGGACAAGCCGCGCTTTGTGGCCGGTGTGCTCGGCCCGACCAACCGTACCTGTTCGATATCGCCGGATGTCAACGATCCCGGTTTCAGGAACGTGTCGTTTGATCTGCTGGTAGAAGCGTATTCCGAATCAACCCGCGCCCTGATAGCCGGCGGGGCCGATATCATCCTGATCGAAACGATTTTTGATACCCTGAATGCCAAAGCCTGTGCGTTTGCCGTGGATACGGTCTTTGAAGAGCTGGGTGTGACTTTACCTGTCATGATTTCAGGCACAATCACCGATGCCTCCGGCCGTACCTTATCAGGACAAACCACTGAAGCCTTTTACAATTCTCTGCGGCACGTCAAACCTATTTCGTTTGGCCTTAACTGTGCATTGGGACCGGATGAGCTGCGTCAGTATGTGGAAGAATTATCGCGTATTTCGGAGTGTGCGGTCTCAGCGCACCCGAATGCCGGCCTGCCTAATGCGTTTGGCGAATATGATCTGGAAGCCGCTGAAATGGCCGAGCATATCAAAGAGTGGGCAGAGTCCGGCTTCCTGAACCTGGTGGGCGGTTGCTGTGGTACCACGCCAGAGCATATTCGTGAAATGGCCCGGGTGACGGCGAATGTCCCGCCACGTCCATTGCCTGAGATCCCTGTTGCCTGCCGCTTGTCAGGTCTCGAGCCGCTGACCATTGAAAAAGACACTTTATTTGTCAATGTCGGTGAGCGCACCAATGTGACAGGTTCGGCCCGTTTTCGTCGCTTGATCAAAGAAGAGCTGTATGACGAAGCGCTGGAAGTGGCGCGTCAGCAGGTGGAAGCCGGCGCTCAGATCATCGATATCAATATGGACGAAGGCATGCTGGATGCCGAAGCTGCCATGGTGCGCTTTCTGAATCTGTGCGCTTCTGAGCCTGAAATTTCCCGCGTCCCTATTATGATTGACTCTTCAAAGTGGGAAATACTGGAAGCCGGCCTGAAGTGCGTGCAGGGAAAACCCATTGTTAACTCAATTTCTCTCAAAGAAGGCAAAGAGAAGTTTGTTGAGCAGGCGAAACTGATCCGCCGCTATGGTGCAGCTGTGATTGTGATGGCGTTCGACGAGGTCGGTCAGGCCGATACCCGTGAGCGTAAGATAGAGATCTGTACCAATGCCTACCGCATTCTGGTGGATGAGGTGGGTTACCCGCCGGAAGATATCATTTTTGACCCGAATATTTTTGCGGTAGCCACCGGGATTGATGAGCACAATAACTACGCGGTGGATTTCATTGAAGCCGTGGGAGACATCAAGCGCACTCTGCCGCACGCCATGGTCTCGGGCGGCGTATCGAATGTGTCTTTCTCGTTCCGTGGTAATGATCCTGTGCGGGAAGCGATTCATGCCGTGTTCCTGTATCACTGTTTCAAAAATGGCATGGATATGGGCATAGTGAATGCCGGTCAGCTGGCCATTTACGATGACCTGGCAGACGAGCTGCGCGAAGCGGTGGAAGATGTTGTGTTGAACCGCCGGGATGATTCTACTGAGCGCCTGCTGGATCTTGCGGACAAATACCGGGGCAGCGGCGAAGCGGTAGAAGATAAAACAGCCGCTGAATGGCGCGGCTGGCCGGTCGATAAGCGTCTGTCCCATGCGCTGGTCAAAGGGATCACTGAGTTTATTGTTGAAGATACCGAAGAAGCCCGTCAGAACGCAGAAAAACCGTTAGAGGTCATAGAAGGGCCTTTGATGGCAGGGATGAATATAGTCGGTGATCTGTTCGGTGAAGGAAAAATGTTCCTGCCTCAGGTGGTGAAATCAGCCCGGGTGATGAAACAGGCGGTCGCCTATCTCGAACCTTACATCAATGCTGAGAAGCAAGCAGGACGTACTAACGGCAAAATACTGCTCGCCACGGTGAAAGGCGATGTGCACGATATCGGCAAAAACATTGTCGGTGTGGTGCTGCAGTGTAATAACTACGAGATCATCGACCTGGGTGTCATGGTGTCTTGCGACAAGATCCTGAAAGTGGCCAAAGAAGAGAAGGTCGATATTATCGGCCTCTCCGGGCTGATCACGCCTTCACTCGATGAAATGGTGCATGTCGCCAAAGAAATGGAGCGTCAGGGGTTTGATCTGCCTCTGCTGATTGGCGGGGCAACCACCTCCAAGGCCCACACGGCGGTCAAAATTGAGCAGAACTACCATGCCCCGGTCGTTTATGTCTCAAACGCCTCGCGTGCTGTCGGGGTATGTTCGGCACTCTTGTCAGATGCCCAGCGGCCGGCGTTTGTTGAGCGTCTTGACCAGGAATACGAGGTGGTGCGTGAGCAACACGCCCGCAAGCGTCCACGAAGTGCACCTGTCAGCCTGGAAGCGGCCCGTGCCAATAAAGTGGCGATCGACTGGAATAGCTACACCCCTCCCGCGCCGCAAAAGCCGGGGATCCACGTGTTCAAGGATTTTGATATTGCGACATTGCGGCGTTATATCGACTGGACGCCCTTCTTTATGACCTGGTCGCTGAGCGGCAAATATCCCACCATTTTGCGCCATGAAGTCGTGGGCCAGGAAGCCCAGCGCTTATTTGACGATGCCAATCAGCTGCTGGACGACATCGAAGTCAGCGGCATGATAAAGGCCAATGGCGTCTGTGGGCTGTTCCCGGCCAATAATATTGGTGATGATATCGAAGTCTACACCGATGAGAGCAGAACCCAGGTACTGACAACCTTGCGCGGGCTGCGCCAGCAGACAGAAAAACCTAAAGGGCCGAATTACTGTCTGTCGGATTACATTGCCCCGAAAGAAAGCGGTAAAGCCGACTGGATTGGTGCTTTTGCGGTAACCGGCGGTATCGGTGAATATGAGATTGCCGATCAGTTCAAAGCCAAAGGTGACGACTACAACGCGATCATGATTCAGGCGGTGGCTGATCGTCTTGCCGAAGCCTTTGCAGAATTCATGCACGAAACGGTCCGTAAGGAGATCTGGGGCTATGCACCGGGCGAGAACCTGAGTAACGAAGATCTGATCCGTGAAAAATATCAGGGTATCCGGCCTGCGCCAGGCTATCCCGCTTGCCCGGAACACACAGAGAAAGGCGAGATTTGGAAGCTTTTGGATGCTGAAGTCAATACCGGCATGATCCTGACAGAAAGCTACGCCATGTGGCCGGGCGCAGCCGTATCGGGCTGGTACTTCTCACATCCGGAATCGCGCTATTTCGCCGTTGCGCAGATCCAGCGCGATCAGATGGAAAGTTACGCCGAGCGTAAAGGCTGGGATGAGCTTGAAGCGGAGAAATGGCTGGGGCCAAACCTTTGATGGTTGTCCACTGAAAACAAAAAGGCGCTCAATGAGGGCCTTTTTTTATGGTTTACGAAAGGTGATGAAATCACATGTGTTTGATTTTACGTAGCTTTTATGTGGTTTGTAGGTCATATCAGTCTAAGAAAGGTAGTTAAAGTGGGCATATTGTGGACGCTCTATCTGCCATTTTACTCAGCGGATTGAACCTTACTGCATCTACCAGGTGATCAGGTGCGAGATGGGCGTATGCCATCGTTTGAGCAATGCTTGAATGACCAAGTATGTCTCGCAGTGTGAGGATGTTTCCCCCTGCCATGATAAAGTGACTGGCAAAGGTATGTCTCAATACATGCACCTTTTGCCCTTTAGGTAATCCAAAATCCAGTTTTTCCAAGATTTCATACAACTCCGCCTGAGGGTCAAATGAAAAAACATCGCTTCCTGATTGGGGATATATGCGGTGATACAGCTCCTCACTGATTGGAACTGTTCTTGGTTTGCCTGTTTTCGTGTTGGTAAACCGGATACGGTATGGCGAAAGGTTGCTTGCTTTTAATGTGATTGTTTCTCTCCATCTTGAGCCTGTTGCTAAGCATATTTCAACGGCCATCATCAGTTCTTTATCATGCTTCACTGCATCCAATAACTGACTGATTTGGCTTTCGGTTAAAAATGTCATTTCTCTTCGGGTAATTTTGGGAAGCTTAAATCCTTTTATCGGGTGAGTACCTGTGAAATCCCCTGTAGAGGTAAGCACTGTAAAAACATTACTTACAGTGCTTATCAAGCGGCTAATCGTTGCTGGCTTCTGCCCCTTCTCTTGTCTGTAGTGCACCCAATCAGAAAGCAATTTGTTATCAATCTTATTGACAGGCGGATCACCTAGCTCAGTACAGATCAATTCAAGTTTTTTCAGGTAATTACTCGCCGTCCTTTTAAATTGCCCTGACTTTTTCCACCATATTTCAATCAGTTCAGATAGTTTCCTGTTATCTACTGGAGGGCCTAACCACTCTTTGTTATGTGCCCTTGCAAGAATGTATTTTTCGTAAGCCAATGCTTCAGCTTTCTTGTCAAATTTCCGCCTGAAGCGTTTGCCATCCCTCCCGGCTGGCCTGATATCGACCAGCCATTTATCACCATCCTTTTTAATACTCATAGTGACCTCATCACCATTGCAGCACGACCGATTATTTTTAGACGCTTGAGATCTTCTCCTGCCATTTCAAAATCTTCATAGCTCGGATTATCTGAAACCACTCTGTAGGATTGATTTAAAATATTCCATTTCAATCGCTTAACATAAACCATTTCATCAATACGAATGACATAGACCCCATCTTTGACAGGCTCGGTTAGTTCTCGGGTATCGACAAGTATCCGATCACCATCATCCATTGTTGGCAGCATGCTTTCACCCGAGCAAAATACAATTGCTGAGTACTCAGGGAGAAGCCCGAGGCTTCGAACTAATGCAGTTGATACTGTAAACACGCTTGTTTGATATTCCGTATTACTAAGACAGCCAGCCCCGGCGGCGGCTTGAACGTTAAACTCTGGAATGTCTATGGTATCCACTTCATTCACAGGTAGTGCTTCAAAAATCGCAGATGCGTTTGACTCTGGTTTTTGTGACTTCAAAGGTTTCGTATATTCCAGCTCTCTATATTTCTCTCCGGTTTCCTTTAGTTCCCTCATGGTCTCCAGACTGTTCTTTTTTTCAACATCTGTTCCATATTTTTCGATTAGTGCTTTTTGTGTTTCTTCGTGTAAATTCGAAATGTGGTACTCAATAGCACTTCCTTTCCCTTGCGCCTTCCTCTTTAACCAGTTGTTTCTAATGGCTTTTGCGGCTACTGCTTGTCTACTGTTCGGCATGCTGTCAAGCAAACATAGTTCAGTCGTTAGATACCATTCCTTCATAACCAATCATTTCCATTATTGACAGATGTGGGGTTGTCGTGCGTTAATGCCGAAAGGTTATCAAAGGTAACTAATCGAGTTTCAGCAAGAAACGCACACGAAAGGTAATGATAGGTTAAAAAATGAAAACAGAAAACAACATCCGTCAACATAGTGCTCCATTTGTAACCCCTCAGATGTATGCAGAGATAACAGGACAGACTCTTGATGCTGTTCGAGGCCAGATAAAACGGGGCATGTTGCCTGTACTGAAACGTGAGCGGAACGAGCGAGGCCTGAATTTCATCAATATGAGGGCGCTTGAGCAATTGGCTGTAGAACAGGCAGAACAATATCAGGATTGGAAATCAGCAATTTAAGGGGGATTCATGGATCCGATTCACGCCCCTTGCCCGGACATGGCTGGCATGGTCAGCCCTGATCCCGAAAAACGCCAGCGCGCTGTGTTCCTGCTGGGTAAATTGCGGGAAAAGCACGGGATACGAAAGCGCACTTACACACCCCGCCCGATGAATTACAGATGCACGCCAACAGGCTGCTATGAGGTCAATGAGTAATGCAACACGGTACGGTTTTTACTCGTCATTTCTTAAAACG